>JAWXCF010000014.1:0-6356 GCA_034440515.1 Bacteroidota bacterium | reverse complement strand
TAGTTAAAGTATTACTAGAAGCAGAAATACTAGCACCTGCTAATATTCCAGTGTCATCGACAGTTACTACAGAATTTTGAATGAGCTTACCAGTTGTTAAATCGAATCTAGCAATAGCGTTATCTGTTGAACTGACTGGACCAACTACGATATCATTTGTGAGTGGAAATATAGTCCATGATCCATTTACATAAAATCTAAAATTCAATAATGTGCTATCATAGTAAAAATCACCATTTACTGGTGAACTTGGTGCACTTGCTTGTGGAACAAGATTAACACCTTTTGAAATACGAAAAAAATTAAGTGACAAGTTAGACTCCTTTAAATCCAAACAATCATTAAAGAAAAAGAGGGCCCACTAATTAAAGTGGACCCTATAAGCTACTTATTAGCTTCTAAATCGTTTAATATCTGCATCCATGTTGAATGTACCTGCACCTGTGGTGTAGCTTAATTCAACGTTATATAAATTTTCCATATTATAACGCCCATCGTCTTACGTTATATCTAATAGTTCCTGATGTGCCTGTACTTGTAGTGGTATATAAAAGTCTTATATTTCCGCTATTTATATTGGCATTTAATGTAGTACCTACGTCTCCGATATCTACCGTACCGAATGAGGTCATTTGTACTGTAGTTCCGTCTGTTACCATTAATACAGATCCAGTTTCATAATTGCTTCCACGTTTTATACCGTATTCAACGATTATTGAATTATTTGAAGCCGCTGTATATGAAAAAACAATGCCATCGGTTGTATTATCAGTTAATGCACTTTGTGTACAAGAATCTTCAGTTCTAGTTAATGATGCAGAACTTACATACGCAATTGCATTAGAATTTATTTGATGAGTTTGAGATCCACCTGATGCACCAAGTGTCCAAAGTCCGTTAGAATTAACACTTCCAGTTACAGTTCCAGTTGGGGTAGCTTGTCGAAAGTTAAGTGTTGCGCTACCTGCGTCTGAACCTATTGCCCATCGATTAGCAACGGCATTTTCAACTATTGAAAAATATGGACCTCTTCCAGAAGAGGCCCTTAATTGTAACTCTAAAATAGCAGATGTTGCTGTATTTCCAGATAATTTATTATCTGTTCCAGCAAAGTTAAAGGTAAGATCTGTATTACTATTAAGATACATCCCTTGGTCGGTTTGATTTGTAAATGAATATGATGGAACTGATGCTGAACCATTTGGTGCTCTAAAAGCTATAGTAGGTGTAAAATAACCATTTGCAGTATGTATTGCTGTACCGGCTGTGGCACCAAACGTCCATGCACCTGCTGAAGATATATCACCAACTTGAGTTGTACTTATTGAGAAACCAATTCCTGTACCGCCAGATAGATATATACCAGTTGTAGAATCTGATCTAAATGATAATGCAGGTAACGCGGCGGTGCCATTAACTAATCTAAGAGGTAATATAGATTCATTGTATGTAGCAGAAAAATTCCAAACATTTGCTCCAGCTACTGCAACACTTAATAAATTACTGCCCCCTCTATATATACCAAGGCTTGGTTCACTTGTAAATGCTATAGAAGGCGCACCTAATGTTCCATTTGGGAATAATGATTGAGCTAGAAAGCTAGTTGTGGCATTTATTGTTAATGTATCAGCAGGGTTATCACCTATTGTTGTATTACCTGTAATACTTAAATTAGTAAAACTACTTGTTCCACTGAAAGTACCATTTGATATACTTGGTGAACTAAATGTACCGCCATTTACTGTGGGGGTGTTAATAGTTGGACTATTAAAAGTTCCACCTGTAAAGGTAGACCCTGTAAAAGTTTTATTTGAAATAGTTTGAGCTGTGCTTAAATTAACTAAATCTATGCTATTCCATGATGGAACTGCATCAATAGACCCTGCGCCAAATGCTAAGTTACCAGAATTAGTTGAATTTCTAAATGAAATAAGATCAGTATTAGCTAATCTTATTTGACCTGCACTAGATATATTACTTGATCTAGTTTTATAATAAAGTGATTTAATACCATAAACTGCACCAAAATCAACATCGGCAGTTAAAGTAAACAATCCTCCGGTTTTTTTGAGGGTATTTTGAGTTATAGCAGATGCCCAATTTGTTGCATCTGGTCCCCAACCTTCTGAAGAAGTAGTTGGGTAGTTATATGTTATACCAGCTATTGTTAAAGGAATCGACATTAAATATCTCCTGTTAATGAAAATAAGCCGCCAGATTTTTGCAGAGTACACTTAGTAATTGCAACAGTCCAGTTTGTACTATATGGTCCCCGTTCTTTGTCAGTTAACTCTGGATATTGATATATGACGCCATTTACATTTAGTGGATCTGCCATTTATGATCTTCCTGTACCCTGGCATATTTAAAAGTATTCCAGGGGTCAATAGGTTTTTGCTTAAGCCGCTGGAGGAATAATAGTATCTGAGTCAAGAGTAGCTGCTGTTAAAACTAGACGACTTCTAGACATGTTATTGATTTCCTTATATACTTAAACAGGACTGTAAGGCTACAACATCTATACACCATGTAGAGAAGTACAAGTTAAGTAATTATTTATATTATACTTATTAAGTTATTAATATAAAAGGAATTTCTTAAAGGGTTGAATATACCCATTTTGGTAGTGAGGAAGATTTAATAATTTACACAATAAAAAAGGGAACTAGTTAAACCCGAAATGGCAAAATTGTTATTAATTAGCACCAAGGGGTTGACAACCAAGGGGGTGATTACATAGGAATAAAACGATAACCCTTGTATTCGTTAGATCTACTGCCATTAAGAATCTCGATAAGAGTTTTTGCGGTTATCATAAGAGCTTTAGTACACTTGGTCCTACTGCTGTATACTTGCTCTATTTGTGTAGAAATTTCAATTACTCGAACAGCCTTACTGTTAGCAGCTTGTGCCTTTAACAGACAACCAGATTTTTCCCAGCTCTTTAAGGCTTTCATTTTGTCTGAATGTTCTTTAAGCTTATCCTCTGTCCAGTATTCTCGAAACCCAGACAGACGAGTTGTCTTTTGCTCATCTGTTAACTCTTTCCATCTAGCACTTTCTGTGTCAGCCTTTTTAAGCTTATTCCCAGGGGTTGACCAGTATTCCCTAGTTGATAGAGAAGATTGCTGTTTACTTGCTGCTTCACCGATGGACGCTCTATAATCTAATAAATATTTGGTGATTTTTGCTTTATGCTCTGGTTGAGCAACCAACTGTTTTCTAACTTTACTAATATCATCAATAGCTTGTTTACACCATTTACCAGCATTGCCCCCTGATTTTAGATTATAACCATTTGGAACTAAAGAATTTAAAGTATCAATAAAATAGATTTCTTTTAAATTAAGTTCTTCTTCACTAAAGCAACTACAGATGGGTTCAATGATAAAATTTATGTGGCCATATTTTGATATGGATGAATGTAGAGCAGAATTACTTCTATTATTTCTGGATGCAGTTTTGTGTAGCTTCCAGCGGTATTTAAGCTTGGTTGTAGTTTGACCTATGTAAATTTTACCATTAATTTTATTCGTTACTTTATAGATCATTCCGTAGTTCATATTTTTAGTATAACATATCCTGGGGTGTTTGTCAAGTGGTATACTGATTAACCTCTATTGTTTTAAATATTAAAAAGGGAACTAGTTAAACTAGTTCCCTTTAAACATGTTTAAAACGTAATTAAATTACGAATTAACGATGTTGTTGATCTTAACTAATCTAGCCGGAGAGTCGCTAAATAAAGTTTGATCAGTATAGGCGCGGAGCTCATACCCAGCAGAGCTTGTAAGTTCCAAGAAGAAATCTTCTTGTTGTTGGCGACCTGGCATTTTGAAGCTGATGTTCATAGCGCCAATTCGTTTCAATCGTTTAGGAGGAAATACGAAAGCTTCGCCTTCTTTGATATAGATAGAACTGACGATGTCAATTTTACCATTTTGTCCGTGAAAGCAATATTCAGAAGCGCCGTTTTCAAGTTTGCTTGTCTTATAGCTGTCATCATACATACGAAGAGCAGCTTGATCTGAACTAATGTTAGCCCAGGTCTTAGGAGAAAGCATACATACTACATCTTGATCAAGACCGCGTTCTACAGGAAGTGCAACAGCAGCAAGAATCTTTTGGAAACTAAGAGCTGCAGAAGCTGCACTATAAACGTTCCCTTTCCAGAGAGCGTATACAGAGGCGTCGATATTGTAAAGTGTACCAGTGTTAGTGATAATTCGATCCAAGCCGAATACGTCGTTTAACAACGATCCACGTGGAATGAAAAATGCACCAGTGCCGATAGCACCATCAACTGCGGTTAAATCGGTTGCATTTCCGGAAACCGAAACTGTACGAGCAGTAAGGTCTACAGAAGTTACAACAATTTGAGCATTCGCGTTAAGCTTATCACCAGATGCTGTAGGAACAGCAAGAGAAGTTGCATCCAAAGGCATGTTTTCAGAACCAGCCCAGATACCAGAAGCCCAGCTAGCAGTAGCTAGTGTATACACTCTAGTACCTACAGTACCTGAAGTTGCTGAAATTTTACCAATATTTGTTCGTCCATAAAGACAGCTAATTTCAAGGCGTTTAGCCATTGAGTTAACCATGTTTTGAACCATGAGAGAAGTAGCTTTTACGAAAGCTTTTCTATCATTAGATGCACGTGCAGCAGCTTCATAGCTCATTTGTGAACGAATAAGCATTTGCGATCCGTTTAATTGAGCGTCTTTGAAGATAGCAGCTACGGCGTTTTCAAGAGAAAAAGCACCTGAGTCTGCAGCAGCGTACGTTACACCTTGTTCATGTGAAAGTTGTCACTTTCTTTGTTACTACTCTATTTCTAGAGCGGAGAAACCGCTTCGGGTTTCTCTCTTCCATTTTATTTATATTGGAAGGTCAGACTATCGCATCTCCAGGTATTTAATCTGGAGTTAAATCATTTAGTCGTTCACGGTTAAGTGAGTATTTTATAAGAAGAGCATCTGACACTAGGTTCTTATTAAACCTATGCCAGCTACCATTATGGGCTTTTTGAAAATGACATTTAGAACAAACTGTTACTAAATTATCTATATCTAAAAAAGCCTCTGGTTTAACCCAGTATGGTAATCTATGATGTGCATGTAAATGTCCACCTACTTTTTTACAGTAATGGCAGGTAAAGTTATCTCTATGAAATGTCCTATTTCTAACAGGAGCAAATTCATGGATTTTAAAATCTCTAGGACGTCTTATATATTTACCGTCTTTATAGTTAGGATTTCTTTCACCTGTCATCTGTTTTGATCGTTCTCCAATCTTTCGTTTATTTTCTTCGGTATGTTTCTTACCTTTAAACGCAGATGGTTGACCTTTTCTAGATGAACTTATTTTTTTTGCTACTTCTGGGGTATGTAGTTTTTCATATATCCCAGTGTTTTCTTTATTTCTTATAGAAGCAGCTTCACTTTGAGTCCTTAACACTCTGGCTTCTTTTAAAAGCCGTTTTACTGCCGTTGCACTTGTATTATTTCTTTTAGCTACCTTATAACAGCTATTTAATTCTAAATAATCTGATATTAATTTACTAAGAGGTATATCTTGTGCAAGTTTTTTCACTTATTCCGCCTTGTTATCCTATTGAGTCATTATACTCTTTTAGGAACTCCAAGTCAATTAGATTTAATTTTTCCTTATAACTTATAAGTTATATTAGGCCGCACACTTTACGGGTTGATGATACAAATTCAATTATGTTATCGTAAAGGCTTTTTATCCTCTACTTCTTACAGTTTCCCGTAAGTTCAGCGTACATTTTCACTATTTCTAGTGTTGCGGGCTCTTGGGTACTTATATTCTCTTTCGAGTTTCATTACCTACGCGTTACGGACTTCATAGCTATTACACTATTTTCGCCCTCGGTATTAGCATATCCTTCATCAGAGGAATTAGCCTTCACCGATACATCGCAATTTTTAATCGGCAGTTTGTTTGATTTTCTTATATTTTCTTTTGCTTAAAGTGGTTGTAAATTAGTATAATTACAAGCTTTAAGAAATTAAATATAAAAATCAACTATTTTCGACCGATTTCTTTGGCAGCTTCGATATAAGGTACTAATTTTAGTAACTTAACGCCATCTGGAATCAGATTTTCAATTTTGTCAGCGTAAACTTCCTTCTGTTTAACTAGTTAATATTACTAGTATATTTCCCTCTATTACTAGGGGCATGGACTATATCATCTAATAGAATTAACTATTAGGTATGCACTGTGACATTTTAAATTGATAAAGATCTTCTATATATCTAAATTTATATTGCATACTTTTAAATTGCAATATAAATTCTCTAATCTTTGCCCATATTTTTAAACTATCGGCT
>JAWXCF010000013.1:0-8031 GCA_034440515.1 Bacteroidota bacterium | reverse complement strand
TATAGATTTTGAAAGCGTATCGTCCAATAGAAGGGTGGCATTTAATGCTTTTATTAAATACTTTAAGGGAAGACTATTAGCTAGTAACAAAAAATGGCAGCTGAGTTTATGTCTATACTCAGTAGATTGGAACAACCTTTTTGATGGTAAGAAATTGAATCGTTACATCAATTTCTATACTTTAATGGGGTATGACTATCACTACTCTGGTAGTAAAACCGCTGGACCCATAAGTCCATTGCGGAGTGGGCAACTCTGGTCAAAATATACCTTAGAAAATAGCCTTAAAGCCTACAAAAAAAAACATATAGATTTCAAAAAATTGATAATTGGTTTGCCATATTATGGAGCTGAGTGGGAAGTGTCAAGTTTTGATTTACCTAGTAAATCTAAGGGATTTGTAAGGCACCACGTATATCGTAACTATCAAATGATACTAGATAGTTTAAAAATGGTAAAAAGGTTGGAACCCTGGAGCATAAGTAGATATTACAGTTATTCTAAAGATAGTAGTAATTGGCAAGTATGGGCTGACGATAAATATACCTTATCAAGAAAATATGACTGGATAAAGTCTAACAATCTAATGGGAGTGGGAATTTGGGCATTGGGATATGATAATGGTTATAGGGAATTATGGGAACTATTAGATTTAAAATTCTCTAAACCCTTGCAAATACCAAAACCTAAAAAAGTGGTAAAACGGAGAAAGTAAGTATTATTTCTGAGCTACCCTAAGTAAAACTAATGCTATCAAGCCATATACAGCAGTTGGAATTAATATAGCCAATTGCGGTGGAAAGTTAGAATTTGTAGCGAAAGTGATGCTAAATCTGCCAAACAATTCGTGGCTAACAGCAATTAATATACCTATTAGCAAATGAGTGCCAAGTCCACCCCTTATTTTCCTACTAGACAGAGCTACGGCTATTACCACCATTATTACGGTGTCAAATGGGGCAGCTATTCTTTTAAATTTTTCGACCTGAAGATAACTCATTACGTCATCGCCCTTATCACTTTCCTCTATTATCTGCGCATTGAGTTCTGGAGTAGTCATACTGGGGACACTTTTTATTTTTTGCCCAAATTCTTTAATGCTAAGTTTTAAATTCAACCTAAGGCTATCACCTTTGCTTATGCTTTCTGCATCGCCATTGTAGGTGCGTTTCAGATAATTTACAACCAACCAATTGTGCTTAACTGTATCATAGAATGCCTCACCAGCTCTAGTTTTACTTAGCAATTTGCCATCTGCGTCAAATTCTTCAAATGCAAATTCATAAGCCCTATTTATACTGTAATCAATTGATTTAGCGTAAAAATACTGGTTATTTGGCAGCTTTCTATGTATGTTTTTGTAGCTGTATTGATACCCCCTAACTATGAATCTGTCCTCAAATGCCAATACTTTGCTATATGCCTTCGGGAATACATAATTTTTCAATCCTATATCTACACAGGCTAGTAGTAATGCTACCAATATATAAGGCCTTAAAAATCGATAGTAGGAAATTCCAGAGCTGAGTATTGCGATAATCTCACTTTGATTTGCCAATCGGCTCGTAAAGTATAGCGCAGAGATAAATATTACTAATGAGCTAATTAAGTTGATTATGGTTGGTACAAAATTCAAATAGTAATCAAATACAATTTGCTTCGTGGTTGGATGACTTAAGTTAAAGTCATTTAGTTTCTCAGACAAGTCAAACACCACACTGACTATAGCTGTAATAGTCAGCATAAAGAAGACAGAGCCTAAAAACTTCCTCGCTATATATATGTCCAGTTTTTTTAAAATCATAATACTACAGCCTTCTGGTTATTTTTTCTAAAGTTTTAGGCATCCACAAGTGAAACGTGTCTTCCAATATATGCTTTCTTGCTTCACGCATTAACCAAAGGTAAAATGCCAAATTAGCGACACTCGCTACCATACCTCCCAGTCTTTCTCCACTATGCAATAGATGCCGTATGTATGCCTTGCTGTAGTCTTCATCTACAAAACTGATGGGGAATGGATTCAATGGGCTATGATCATTTTTCCACTTTGTATTCTTAATGTTTATAATGCCTTCTGCTGTGAATATCATACCATTTCTACCGTTTCTAGTTGGCATTACGCAGTCAAACATATCTATACCTCTAGCTATACACTCTAAAAGATTTGCAGGTGTCCCCACACCCATTAAGTATCTAGGTTTATCTTTTGGTAATATATTGGTAACCAAGTCTGTGACACGATACATTTCCTCTGCAGGTTCACCTACAGATAGTCCGCCAATAGCATTTCCATCGCAATTCATAGATGCCACAAACTCTGCAGACTGTACCCTAAGGTCAGAATAGGTACTTCCTTGCACTATTGGGAATAAGGTTTGACTAAATCCGTATTTGGATTTGGTTATATTCATTTGCTCAATACATCGTTGCAACCACCTGTGGGTTAAGTGCATACTTTTTTCTGCATAGTGGTAGTCACAGGGGTAAGGTGGACATTCGTCAAATGCCATCAGTATGTCACTACCTAGGGTGCGTTGTATATCGACAACATACTCTGGTGTGAAAAACAAAGAGGCACCATCTAGAAACGATTTGAACTTAACCCCTTCTTCTGTTATTTTTCTGGTGCTACTTAGGCTATATACTTGGTAGCCTCCACTGTCAGTCAAAATCGGTCTATCCCAATTAGAAAATTTATGTAACCCACCAGCCTGCTCCATTACGTCCATACCTGGCCTTATGTATAAATGGTAGGTATTGCCTAAAATAATGTCGGCATTTATGTCATTTTTTAATTCTCTAAGGTGCACTCCTTTTACGGTGCCAAGTGTACCAACTGGCATAAATATGGGCGTTTCAATTTTGCCGTGCTCTGTGTGTATTGTACCCGCCCTAGCCTTAGTATGGGAACAGGAGTTAAGAAGGTCAAATTTCATCGATATGCAAAAATACATTTATGTCACACTGCTTATATGCCCTTTACAATTATGTTCACTAACTACATTTGCAAATCAGAAAGGATGCCTTGAATTTGTACTTAGAAATATTTGGAGAGTTTTGGTTATCACCGGTTTTTTGGTTGGTGTTGTTTTCAATGTTGGGGCAAATGGGTTTGTATTTGGGCCTATTTCGATTGATGGCCTACAAAAAAATAAATTCAATTGATGATTACGGATACAATTGGCCTGCAGTCAGCATCATAATTTGCGCTAGAAACGAAGAAGCTAATTTACTTGCATTTTTACCGGGTATTTTAAGTCAAGATTATCCAGAGTATGAAGTTATAGTAGTTAATGATCAAAGCCTAGACAATACCAAATATGTATTAGAAGACTTGGTAATGATGCATAGCAAATTAAAGGTTGTAAGCCTTGACGAATATTTGCGGGAGTTTGAGGGGAAGAAATTGGCATTAATGCTTGGTTTTAAACGAGCTGCTTACGATGTACTTTTATTAACTGATGCAGATTGTGAACCTGTAGGACCTAATTGGGTAATGCATATGATGTCAGGCTTTCAAAATGATGGTACTGACTTGGTATTGGGTGTTTCTCCTTATTTCTCTAAGCCTGGCTTGTTAAATGCTTTGATTCAATTTGATACGTGTTATACAGCCATACAGTATGTATCGTTTGCATTATTAGGTAATGCCTATATGGGCGTAGGTAGAAACCTAGCGTATAGAAAATCTCTATTTTTTAACAATAAAGGCTTCGCTCCATTTCAAAAACTTATATCTGGTGACGATGACTTGTTTGTAAACAGAAGGGCAAATTCAACAAATACTTCAATACAATTAAATAGTGACAGCTTCACATACAGCAAGCCCAAACAATCTTGGAGTGAGTGGTTTAGGCAAAAGACCAGACATACCCATACTGGCAAATATTATAAGCAGAAGCATAAAATACAACTATATTTGGTTTGGTTTAGTCATATTACCTTTTTCATAAGCATACCACTTGCATTTGTATTTTTAACCTGGCCGCTCGCTTTATCAATAGTATTTTGTAGATATTGCACCAGTTCCATAATTAATTATGGGATGCTGCGTAGAATGAAATTGGTAAAATTGCTTCCCTTTTGGCCGATACTAGAAATTATTTATCTGCTAGTGCTACTACCTTCATTTTCATTAATTAGTTGGCTGACAGGTAAAAGGAATAAGTGGTAAACGAAAACAAAATGAACGAGATAATAAAATATTTTCCAGATCTAACTGATATTCAAAAGAGTCAATTCAAACTACATTTAGAATTATTTACGAGCTGGAATGAAAAAATAAACCTAGTAAGTAGAAAAGATATTGATAATCTTGAAGTTAACCACGTGTTGCACAGTTTAGCTATAGCAAAGGTATTAAACTTTGCCCCTGGCACAGAGGTTTTAGACGTTGGTACTGGTGGAGGATTTCCTGGTTTGCCATTAGCTATTCTTTTCCCAGAAGTTGGCTTTACACTAGTAGATGGGATTAATAAGAAAGTAGAGGTAGTAAAAGACATCCTCAAGGAATTGAAGTTGGAAAATGTGACGGCTAGAAACATAAGGGCCGAAGAGTTAAAACAAAAGTTTGACTTCATAACTGGACGTGCCGTGAAAGATTTATCTCTATTTACATCTTGGTTGCACAATAAAATAGAAAAGAAGCAGAAAAATAGCCTACCTAATGGAATCTTATATTTAAAGGGAGGAGATTTAGAAGACGAATTGAAACCATTTTATAAGCGTGCCCAAACTTTTGAAATATCTGACTTTTTCCAATTGCCGTATTTTGAAACAAAGAAAGTCGTTTACATAGAGTGGGGGCAATAAAATCTAGTGGCTAACTATTAGTTTAGACTTAATTACTTGATTGTCATACTTAATTATCATTACATAAGCCTGTGGGTTTAGGTCTGAAATTGATAGTGAAAACTTATTATCTGTAATTCCATAGAATTCTGTGTATAACACACGTTGCCCTAGGGAGTTAAATATCTCAACATTTATTTGCTTCTGTTCTCTAAATTCTGGATAAAAATTAATGTAATCAACAGCCGGATTTGGTGTAAAGCTAAAGCCATCTGGAATGTTTGTGTTGTATTTCTTTTGTACAGATCTACAAGCGACAGCATATAAGTTTGGTGTAGATACTAGCCCAGCTCTGTAACTTAACAATGCATCTCTCATAACATCTATTTGCCCCTTAGTAAATAAGAAATTGCAGGGATCTATACTATAGTCCATATGGTCTTCTGTTAGCCGCACAAAACCACACTGTAATGGTTTCTGACAGCGAGGTGGAATACCAAATCTTCGACTGTAATATGCCATACTACATAATGGTGTATCATCTATACCATCATCATCATTACAACCACCTTGATTTGGTCCATCTCCACCCCAAGTGTGCATCAAATTTAAGTAATGACCAACCTCGTGCACGGCAGTTTTACCTAATCTATATTCTGCTAAAGTTTGATATGCCTGATTTCTACCAAAGAATCTGTAAGCAACCACAACCCCATCAGCATCTGGTGTACTGCTGTTTAATATGTTTGGTGGTAAATAAGAATAACCAGCTGTAGTAAATTGTGTATCAGAATTTCTAGAAATTGATTTAACAACCCAAATATTTAAGTAACGCTTGTAATCCCATTTACTTAAATTTTTTGTGGCCATTTCATCATTTATATCTAGGTTAGTAAATGGACTCTGAATTCTATTTATACCTGTAGTTGTTTTACCATTAGGGTCGAGAGTTGCAAGGCAAAAACGAATTCTACTTCGACCAACTAGACCAGTATCATTCATTTTGTTATAATCTTGATTTAATACATCTATTTGAGTCATTACTCCCACATCGTTGATGTTTTCTGCACCTCCATTGTGAATTATGTGTACTACTACAGGGATAACGTAAGTCATAGTATCTTGACCTAATAAAGCATTGTTTTTACCACTTGATTTACTGTACTTAAAGTTCTTAATTAAGTCAGCTTCGTGCATTCCACAAGTAACTGGTTGACTTTTAGAAAATGTATTATGACTGAAAACTAACAGTATAGCTACAATAATTAAATAGACAGTTTTAGGCATATAGTATTTAATCTTCTAAATTCTGCAGTTGTGTTAAAGCGAGAGTGGTCATAAATGAAGCCCCTACTGCTAATGCATTTTCATCAATATCGAAAGAAGGTGTATGGACACTACTTCTGTTTTCATCATTTCCTGTCCCTAGCCTATAAAATAATCCAGGAATCTGTTGAGCATACCAAGCAAAGTCCTCGGCTGTAGTTCTAAGTCCTAAACTTTTTACCATATCTGGTTTATCAACGTATCGATGTGCCAAATTGGTTGCAACTTGGGTTAAATCAGCGTCATTGCTGAGAAATGGATAGCCTGGAATAATGTTAACCTCTATTACGGCATTCGTTTGCTGAGCTATTCCATTTGCTATTCTTCGTATGTGGTTGTGCGCTTCAAATCGCCAAGTTTCATCGAAGGTTCTAAATGTACCCTGTAGTTCTACTGTACTTGGTATCACATTGGTGGATCCATTTGCGACTACTTTACCAAATGACAGAACACTAGGTATAGCAGGATTACTTAATCTGGAAACTACCTGTTGAAGTGCTACAATTAATTCTGCCTGAGCTAAAACAACGTCAACAGCTAAGTGGGGCATAGCACCGTGACCACCATTTCCTGTAAAAGTTATATAAATTTCATCTGTACTTGCCATATACATTCCAGACCTAAAGCCTAGTTCACCCACATTTAGTTCATTAGTTACGTGCAATGCAGTTATACTGCTAGGTGTTGGGTTAGTAAGTACTCCTTTTTCTATGAGAAGGCTAGCCCCGCCGGGTAATTTCTCTTCTCCAGGTTGAAAAATCATTTTTATGTATCCCTCAAAAGGAAAATCTAGTTGTGAAAGGAGTTTTGCTACACCAAGCAAACAGCTAGTGTGTACATCGTGCCCACAAGCGTGCATTATTCCAGGTCTTGTACTGGAGTATTCAACTTGATTAGTTTCTGTTATTGGAAGTGCATCTAAATCAGCCCTTAATGCAATGCATTTATTTGAATTGCCAATATTACCTTTAATTATCGCTATTAGCCCAGTATCAAGAAGTCTGTGATTGGGAATATTTAATGCATTTAAAATATTTTCAACGTGGCAGGTGGTTTCGTATTCTTGAAAACTAAGTTCTGGATAAGAGTGAAAGTGATGTCGAATATTTTTTAACCAAGGCAATAAATCACTTGCTAAACTCTTTATTTTACGTATTTCAATTGAATTAGGTTCTAGCAGCATTATCTATTTCAATTAGTCTAGTTTGGGCAACTCTATTCTATCTTGTACCAATTGTACACTTGGATATTTTCTAGAAAGCTCTCTATATAACTGCATTGCCTCAATTACAGTTCTAAAATTTCCAATTTTGACACGATAATTTGGTTGTTGGTAGGCTAGATAAACTGTTTCGTTTGGATATTGGTATTGAAGTTGAGTGTTTAACTTGTTAGCTTCTAATCGTTCAGCTCCAAAAAATACTTGTATCCTGTAACCTTGTATAGTTACATCAGATAATGAAATGGTATTATTAACCCGTAAGTCTTCCTCTAATTGCTTGGGCATAACATATATTACACTCCCTGTACCAATAGTTGGATTATTTATTTGTGATGAGGCAATAGTGCTAAATCCACATAAAATTGCAATAATGCTAAAATGTAATTTATATAATTTGGGTGCCTTAAATACCATATCAATTCAAATATATCAATTAAAGCAAAAGACTACCAGAGCTAGTTCCAATTATATCTGCGCCAGCTAATATTAAGCTTTCTGCTAATTCCTTGGTATTTATGCCACCACTAGCCTTAATCTTGATAGTGTCTGGCAAATTAGCCCTTAACAATTTAATGTTATCTACACTTGCACCAGGTCCATTAAAGCCAGTTGAGGTCTTGATATAATCAACGTGTGTCTCAACGGCTAACTCACAAACTTCTATAATTTGCTCATTAGTTAATAGACAG
>JAWXCF010000012.1:0-10711 GCA_034440515.1 Bacteroidota bacterium | reverse complement strand
GTTACAGGCTGTTCAGGTTGAGATTCTCGACGGTAATACCGTTTTGCAAATACAGCTCGTACTGAGCGCGCAAACGGTCTTCCCAGCCAGGAATCGCAGTGATGGGAGCGGTGAATTCACGGTTGAAGGTGAAACGCCGCAAAACTTCGGGCGCACGAGTCGAAAATCCTTCGATGTTCGCACGCGCCCACTCGTCAAAGCAGTAGTTTTCTGCCAGTCCGCCTGCCATGATTTGGTCAACGTCCACCAGCTCGTCATAGAGACGAACCAGTTTGGCGTTGGGATCACTGGGGTGGGGAACCAGCGCCACCTGAGGAGCATACATTTCGCTGCCCCAGAAGGAACCCTTGAGGGTGTGATTGTACTGCGCGTTGCGAGCGCCTGCCCAGAACGTCATGAATTCGATCCATGCCGGTGCAAGACTGCTGCCTTTGGTTCCGCGAATGCAGTGATAAGGCCAAATCACGAGGACTTTGCCCGCCTGCTCCAAACGGAACACATAACGCATTTGCCATTCCTGATCCAACAACGGAATCCACTTACCTGCGCGGATGTCCGCCATTGTGATGACCAGAGGTCCGGTCACGAGCGGATCGGGATGATTGCCATCCTGATCCATCCACGCTGCCGGGTGAAAAATCTGGTTGTACATGTGGTCGTCGGCGCTGGCGGTAATGCGGGCGATGCTGTGAACATTGTCATAGCCCCACTGGACAAAACGGCTCAATGCGCTTTCACCACCCGGAACGGGAAGTGAACCCCAGATGAAATCATCCTGAAGGTCAACACCCCACATCATGCGGATGATGGTGTCTTCGCTTGCCAGAGACTGACGAGCGCGAACACCTGCATTCCAAGCTGCTGCCAGCTCAAAGCTGTCCAGCGGCTCACGACGACTTGCAAGACTTGGTTTCCAATTGCGTTGTACCATGATCTTTAGCTCCTTAAGCTATTGATACTATCGGTTAAAATTTGCTAAGGGATCAAATGATCCCTCAACAGCGATAATGAACTATCCAATGCGAAAAATCGCATCTTCGCTAACGGAGAGAATTGCAAGCCTTCCCTCAACAGGAATCTGATACAGTTGAGAGCCTTCATTTACAACAGTCTGCCCTAATGGGAATGGACGGATTGTATTTTCTTGTACCCGCTGCTGTTTAATACCTTCAGCAGTGGGGTGAAGAATCATATCCAATTTACCGTCCCGTGAACGGGTGTAAATTCTTCCCAGAGTGCGGCTGAACAATTGCGATGGGTCATCAAATGCGATTCTGCCAGATTTGTATACCAGCAGACCTTCGGTGGTTGACATTTCGTAATGTACAAAATATCGACCCTTGTATTTGGTCCGGCGAACTACCATTACATGTCCAATGCTGAAGAAAGCCGAAATATCTTCCAGTACCTCAGTTAAGCCTAACGACTCAATTGGTAGTGGGAATTCCTGCTGATCCTGAACGTAGACATATTTGGTATCGTTGATGGTGTTATAGCTAACCACCAGTGACGGCGTATCGCTGTTTGCATCAGCAACGAACCACGTTTGATTGTGACGGTATGACCGAAGATTTCGGCTTACCGGACGACCTCTTTCTACAGATAGTGCAAACAAATCGTTGTGCACCATGTAAATAAGTTGCCGTCTTGTTGTTGAGAACATGCTAGTGTCTTGTGCTAGATATCCTCCTGTTTCTACTTCTGTGAGTTTTTCAACTCCCGTATTTGTTATTTCGTAAACCGACAACCAATCAGTGAATGGCGGGTCGATTACGAGGAACGGGGTGATTGCACCAAATGTATTGGTGCCAAGGAATATGCTAAGACGATTACCCGCATTAAGCGGCATCAAAAGCATCCGTTTAAGCTGACTACCTGTTTGAGCATCAACAAGATAGTACACAACTCGACCGCTTTCTACGGCTGCGATATGTACTTTTCCAGCTTCAACTACTGTTGCCATTATGTAGCCTTGAATCTTGAGCAATTGCTGAAGCTCTGCCACATTAACAGCAGGGATTTGCTGAGCAGGACGTTTTGTGCCTGCGGTTGCTGAATTCGGGTTCTACCTTCTTGCCAGTCGATGAACTCCATAAGAACTTCAACCGGAAATGGTTCCCGATTGTCGTCCTCAAAATAAGAGCGCAGTATTGTGGTAAGGTTAGTACCCAGATCCGTAAGCGGCATAATATCGTCAGGGTAAATTACTGACGAATCAAACACGCTTATTTTTCCTGTCATCCGTGAATCCATTGAGCGTAACTGTCTGTGACCACCCCCGAAAGGATGACCACCAGTTAAACACCAGTGCAGCATAACTGCATAGGAGTACCAGTCGTTACCCGGTATGAACACCGGTTGGTTAAGGTTTCTACCGTACAACTGTGGGTCCAAAAAAAACTGATCCCCTTCGGACCCGTACCGGCTAAATTGAAACGAATCGACATCGATTAAAAGCCAGTTTGACTGACCTTCATCTTGTTGATCCATTACAGCCGATAGTAAATCTTCAGGAAGTAGCTGATCTGAACCTAAACGGTGAAATGTATTTCGGTAATTGTGATCACCTATACACATTCCCAAATCGTTGTGGACATGGTTCATAACTGGAATACCTGCAAGGAATACCCGTGCCACCATTGCTGGTGTAATACGAAAATTCTTGCGGTACATTGGTTGAGTAAATTCCCACATTGGTCGCTGGTCATTACTAAGGTAACGCATTGTAAAGCCTACAACTTGATCGTTACGATCAAACGCAAGCTCTTGTTGACGCGTTATCTCGGTCATAATACGTACACCCGTACTTTCCTTTCGGGTAAAGTGGATGTGCATATCTTCCAGTTTTTTTACATCTGTGGGGTTGTACTCATGAAAAACTTTCAGCACGGTGTCGTGGTTTAGACGAAACGCACTGCCGTTGCCACCTTTTTTTAGGAGCTGGCTTTGATCAACACGTTCTCTGCATCTGGAGTTACCCAGAAACACAGTGTCCAGCTGATTCATTCCCCATTTTCCTTTCTAGTGAGTATTACCGCCGAAACGTCGTCCTCAAAGTAAACCTGAGAACGTGGTGTTCGGTGCGGCGCACCTGCCCACATATTGATCCGTTCCTGAACATAGTCAGGATTGGCAAAATCTACTTCCGCAACTAATTGCGAAAGCAACCGACTGTCGTACTCACGTTCTTGTAGCCACGAATCACTTCCGATTGCGAGTGTTTGAATTTCTGATGTTGGTCTTAAGATCACAGTAAAGTGATTGATAGGACGGTAACCAGAACCTCTTAACCCTGCTTGACTTGCCCAATACTGAGCATCCAAACGATCCATAAGTCGATAGCCGATTCCATCAGGCGCTCCTTTTTGTTGAGCCTGATTTGGAGAACCGACCACTTCGACCCCATTAATTTCGACAATTCCATCGCCCACATAGAAAACTATTGTTTCCTCGGGGCCTTGTATAAACCCAACGACGGTGAAAATCAGGTAGTTGAGAATAAATTCTACAACCGCCCTCTTTGTTGCGTGCTGGGGAAGCAGTCGGCGCAGTTCATCTTCCAGGCTGTCAAAAAGATATTGAGGAATTTCCTGCAAAGGAGTTCCATCCGTTAACAGCCGGTTAATTTCCCGCTCCAGATGATATCGCCCGATAATAGAACCAAACTCTGAGTTTTTCCCAGAACTGTTGCCATCAAGGCAAAGACCATACTTAAAGGTCTGCTCACCATGAACAACTGTTCCCGAAGCAACTCGATCTTGACCAGGAATCCTGGACCTAAGATGAATTGCACCTACGTGTTCGCCACTAGCCAAGTAGAACATTCGAAGCCTCCTAGATACATCATTATCATTGTTGAGGGATCAAAATTGATCCTTTCTTAAATAATCTTATTCACTTTTTAATTTGCTCCCCAAGAACTAAGTTCATTGGGTATCCATACCTCCTTTAATTAAAGAGATTGATTTTGTACCTTTAACAAACTCCTTTCGAAGATTTATTAATCAAGTACATGAAGATTGTAGTTGCGAATGAATATATAAGCCTGATAGCAAAAGTCAGCCATGCTTAGATATATACTATATATAAATAAATTTCTGACATTTACTGACAATCCAAGAAGAAAATAAAAACTGACAATTTTTATTACGTTTACTGGCAAGCGTTCTAGAAGAAATGACGCAAAACTGACATTGGAAATAAAGAATATTTATATTTTCTTTAGAGAATCGTAAAAAATCTGAATTTATTGTGTTTTCAAGCTTTTTGGATTCAGACTAAAACGAAATAATAGTTATATAAAAAAGAAAATGCTTCGGATTCAAAGAAAAGCGAACCCTTTTTTATGCGGGAAATGAAAACATCTTAGTTGTATTATTTAACTCTGGTTAAAAACCCTAAATTACACTCAATACTCTCACATCTTCTGACAAACCCTGATGTATAATCAACACATATATGAGTAACAAAAGCGAAAATACAATCAGGGATGTTATTATTATAGGTGGTGGTCCCGCTGGAATGATGGCCGCTGGAAGAGCCGTAGAGCGTGGTAAATCTGTACTACTATTAGAAAAAAATCCTTATGTTGGCAAAAAACTTTTAATAACTGGCGGTGGCAGATGCAATGTAACAAACAACAAACCAGAACTAGCTAGCCTTGTTAGTAGTTACAAAAATACTCCAAAAGCGCTCTACTCTGTTTTTTCTCAATTTGGAGTTGAAGATACTCTAGAATTTTTTCATTCAAAAGGTATGGCTACTAAACTTGAAGCTGAAGGTAGAATTTTTCCTGAAAGTAATAAAGCTCAATCGGTGTGGAATGTTTTAAATGAATACATAAATAATGAACATATTACTTTGCAAACTAATGCTCAAGTAACTGGAATATCTCAAGATGAAAATAAAAACTTTGTTGTTAAATTAAAAAATGATTCTGTAATTGGTACTGCTGTAGTTGTTGCAACTGGTGGTACTAGTCATCCAGAAACAGGTTCTACTGGCGATGGATTTAAATGGCTAAAAAGTTTAGGACATACAATAGTTGAAAGTTCTTTTGCATTAGTACCTGTTGCATTAAAAGATGCTTGGGTAAAAAATATTGCTGGTGTTGCATTAAGTGACGTAAGCATTAGAGTTTATCAAGATGGTAAAAAGCAAGCTTCAAAAGAAGGAAAACTTTTGTTTACACATTTTGGAATTAGTGGACCAGCAGTTTTAAACTTAAGTAGTCAAATTGGTGAACTATTACAATATGGAGAAGTTAATTTAGAATTAGATTTATTACCTCAGTTTGATGGAGGAATGTTAAAAACAGAATTACATACTGTATTAACAACAGATATAAATAAGAAAATTAAAAATACATTAAACAATTTAATTCCAAGCGGATTAGTTTTAACAATATTGCAGTTAGCAAATGTTGATCCAGAAAAAGCTAACAACAGTATTACAAAAGAAGAACGTTTGCGTTTAGTAAAAATATTAAAAGCAGTTCCATTAAATGTTAAACATTTATTAGGTTCCGATAAAGCAATTGTAAGTTCTGGTGGTATAAATATAAATGAAATTGATTTTAAAACAATGCAAAGTAGGCTCGTACCAAATCTATTTATAATCGGCGATGTTATAGATATTGATAGACCGTCGGGTGGATATAGTTTGCAGTTGTGTTGGAGTCAAGGGTTTGTAGCGGGGAGTAATTGTTAATATGGAAGAATGAATAAATCATTAGCTGAAGAAATATTTAGAAATTTTGAAGATTTTACAATTTACACAATATTTAGTTTTCAAGTATAGCTTCCTATTCATTTGCCATTTCTATGATTAAGAAGGTCGCCAATATGTGGAAATTCATTTTGCTGTTTATAGTTTTCATAGTTAATCGTTTATGCACAAAAAAGCCCCAACATTTGTCAGGGCTTTAATTCTTGTTTATAGTTTTATGCAGCTTCTTCTGTTTTTTCTACAGTAGCTTCTGGTGTAACTTCTTCAACTTTAGCAACAATTTCTTCAAAGGCTTTTTGAGCTCTTTTTTTTACAGGTTCCATTTTATTAAAAACTGGAGCTGCTTTTGGTTCAAGCATTTTCATAATCTTGTAAAGCTTGTTGTTAATATCATCTAATTGTCTTTGAATATTAGATGTATCTGCAACTGGTGCTCTTTCCTCTCTTCTGTAAGATGGTCTTTCGTCTCTATCTCTACCGAAGTCTCTTCTTTCTGATCTTTCTCCTCTTTCGCCATCCTGTTGTTTTTCAAAACAGTTACTGCAGAATATAGGTTTGTTTCCAGATGGTCTGAATGGAACCATGCAGTCTTTACCGCACTCGTCGCAAACAGCAGGGAACATTTCTCGTTCTCCTCTATCTGAATCTCTATTATTGTAGCTAGGTCTGTCATCTCTGTCTCTTCTAGCTGGTCCTCTATCGTAATGATCTCTCATGTTTTCGTTTTAATTGGTTAAAATACTTATCAGTATAGCCTTTTGCCACCAAAAAAGCAACACTATAGGATACACAGCGTTGCTTTATATTAATATTAAATCATTGTGTAATCCAAAAGTTATGTCCAGCTCGTACCATTGTCTGTAGACTTCCAAACATGTGCTCCTGCTGCACTCATATAAAGTGTATTTCTATCTGTAACATCAAATACTATATTACTAATCTTGGTTTTTCTATCACCAATATTTACAATTTCAGCGGGCAAATTTGAAAATTCTTGCCATGTTGCTCCTCCGTCTAGACTTTCAAGCAATTTATTAACTGCTGGGCCATTTAAACTTTGCCATGCATAACCTAATAATCTATTACCATTTACATCATTTGGGTCGTAAAACATTAAATCAATATATGAATCAGATTCAGACCAGGTCTTTCCACTATCTTTTGAGTAAAAGCTTTTAGGTAAACCGCTACCTTGTTTGTAAGGTGTTACAAACATATGATTAAAGTTTTTATCTGAAACATCGTGAATTAAAACTGTTTCGTAATTTTCTGGTAATACATGACTTGTAGTCCAAGTTAATCCACCATCTAAGGAATTAATATACGTTAATAATTCTCTAGAAATGAAAGCAAATATTACTACTCCCAAAGCGAGTGAGAAATTGACCTATGGGTACCAAAAAAGGGATTTAATATTTTACCTAATATTGTTCCTGCGGGAATCTTGCGCCAAAGTTTTCCAGTTGGCTGGTCTAAATCTGGTGCTGCAGCCCCAATTAAATTTGCAGCAATAGCTGTAAATAGAGTGCCTATACTGATTGGTAATAATGGTTGTGTTGCCACTACCATAGTTAATGTTGTAAGTGCTGCTAAGTCATGAGTTCTTCCTGTCATAGTATGTGTGAATGAATTTACGAATATTAAACCAAAACTTATTAATTTTACCTATTTCTTTAATATCCACTTTGGCAAAATAATACCTCCAAGGCTGTTTTGTAAGGTTAGAGCGACCCTGAAATAAAATGTTTAGAACTCCATTTATTAACACCATTCCCCCGTGTCCATTCTCAGTAATATTTTCGTCCGTACTGTTTACCGATGCTTGACATAATAAATAATATGGACCCTCTATTTTATTGGAGGTCGCCAAAAATAATCTTTGTCTTGTTCCAAATTCTCCACTAGGTAAAAAACAAACACCAATTAAAACAATTCTATTATCTGGTAACTGAATTAATTGAGATCCTTCTAAGCCCCACTCATAATTTTTACTTTTATGATGATTATGCTGTAATAAAATATCATTATGGGAAAATATTAATCCTCTGTGTTTCCATGGACCATTCCATGAATTAGAAATACTTTCTAATAAATATATATTTGCATGTGATTTCCTGTTGAAAGCTGAATAAGTAATATATTTTTTGTTATTAATTATTGCAGGTTGAGGATCATAAATACCTGCATGAAAAGTATCTTTCTTGGACCTCATAGCAACATCGGCCATGTAAAAATTAACACCATCACTTGAGGTTAAATGATCAATAACTCCCCCCACCATGCTGTAGTGAGTTTGAATAAACATATGGAAAGTTGAATCCGAAAAATCAAAGATTACCCCAGGTGCGCATATTTCTGAAATATTAGTTGGTGTGTGTGGTATATAAATATCATGCTTTTACCTTACTTGAAAGTTTGTAAGGACCTTCCAAATTAACTGACTCAAAATGTACTACAGCATAGGATAAGTCACCTGGAATACCACCAGTACCATAGATATGCCACATATTGCCATCAAAAACGATACTAGGATCTTTTATATCAGGGAAATCAATAGGAATATTAATGTCTAGCCTTTTCCATGAAAAATTCTTCAATTAATAATCTTAAGAGTTAATTATCATTATTATAAACCTTATAAATTAGAAAATTGTAAAGTTTGTAAAGTAATTTGTAACTATCTTTACTACTTATTTACTTATTCAAAATTGTTTCTTTAATCTGATGACTTATAGTACTAATAGTATTTTATTTATTAACAAAACATGTATGGCACAAGATAAAAGAGGTTTAGCCTCAGCAGATAAAGAAACTCGAGAAAGAGTTGCAGCTGAAGGCGGAAAAGCAAAAGCTAAGGAGGATGAAACTTCTTCCTCCGAAAGTAGAAAGGATACTGAACGTCGTTCAGATTCTAAGGAACAGGGTAAAAACAATTCTGACCGAGAGAACTCATCGGATCGAGGACAAGGAAATAAACAAGGTAATCAAAGCGGAAAGAAGTAATAATCTTTAACTTTAAGCTGCTCTCCGGAGCAGCTTTTTTATTTTGCAATTGCTTTTATTCTAAAAATTTAACTTGTTTTTTTCCAATTGCCATCTGCAAAATCATAATTTACTGCAAAAGGCATAAAGTCACTATATTCCATAACAGTTATACCTGTAGTATCTGAATTCCCACCACGAGGATGTGAACCCTTAGTCAAATAGGTGATTTCTATATAGGTACCACTATCTACATCTCCAACAGTGATTTCCATAAAATATAATTCTCCTTCATCATATTCTTTTTCTGTAACTTTATATTCACCATGTGCAAACTCACCTAAGGAACTAACTACAAACTCCTCGCTAGGATTTTCATTAATTGTTGGAAGATCTTCATGCGTTGGCATATTAGATAATAAATTCATAGATTTTAGATTTAAAAATTATTTTCATATATCAGTTTAATAAATTAGGCATTATAAGGCACTAAGTGTTGGAATATTAGTTGATTACCATCTGGATCTTTTACATAAATAAAAATTCCCCATTCTTGGGTATCAACATCACTAACCTCAATTCCATTCGCAACAAATTCATCTCTTAACTTTGCAGAATTTTCAACAACCATTTGCAGTCCATCAAAAGTTTCCGGCTTCATTGTTGTTAAACCTTTACCAACTGTTATTGAACATGCAGATCCTTTAGGTGTCATTTGAACAAATCTTATCCTAATTCCAGGTCAAAAGATGGAACACTCCAACCTCCAAATTTAAAATTGCCGGATTTATCTTCCGCTGGACCGCAGGGGGCTTGCATTACTCCATCTAAACTAAGGAAAGTTAATACTATTATTTTTCTCATACTATTTTGTAATAAACTTATATCGAAGTGCGAATGATATTATTATTGTTATCACTCCTATAGCTACTCCCAACATAATATCTTTTTGCTCTGGGAATTTAACCATAATTCCAAAGATAGCCCACAAAATAACTAAAGGATAAGCATTATCATTATTTCTTAAAATAGCTATGCCGCCCAATAATCCAGCAATTACAATTAGAATGGTTGCCCAAATACTGCCTGTAATACCAAATCCAGCCCAGTTTATTGAGTAAAGAAATGCAGTGATATTGGCAATAGTTGCAACAGAAATCCACCCCTAATAAACACTAAAAGGTATTTTTATAATTGCTTTTTGGGTCTTAATATTTTGGTATATATAAATAAGTGTAGCAAGGAGGATTAACATAACTACAACACTTTGACCTATTAAGTAATAATGCCATAGTGACTAATCAATTCATGGAAATTTTTAAAGGGTTTGTATTAACAGATGAAGTAGCTCAAAGACTTTATGATGATTTGATCGCATTAGGAGAGACTAGCAACTATGCATCAAAAGAACTAGCTAATGGTCTACGTAAACAATTTGATATGTTGAAAGATAGAAAGAAAGGCTTAATTAGAATACATGCTGACGGAAGCATTAACAAAGAAGAGTATTTAGAAGAGGTAAGGTCAGTGGATAAAGAATTAGGACAAATAACTGAGAAGTTATCCAGAGTGGAAGAAGTAGATCATGACTTCTATTTGACTGCTGGTCTTATCATTGAACTAGCAAGGAATAGTGGAGAACTATCCAAGCGTTCGGAAGACGAAGAAAGAAGGCTACTTATAAAAACTGTACTTTCGAACGTAACTTGGAATGGCGAAAAGCTAAGCTACACCTACAATGCACCCTTTGATACACTACAAAAAATCGCTGAGAGTCTCATATGGGGTCAGTTGCTAGACCTATTCATGAACCGACAGATTGAGTTTACAATAAATACGTATAATATTAAAAATCTTCTATTTGCAAATACGCAATTGTTGGTGGTATAAATCTTTATAATTTAATAAAGAAGTAATTATGAACAAATCAGACTACCCTTTTCTCATTTTTCTTAAAGAGATTTTTTTAGACTGGAATAATATATTTGGAGTATTCTTAAAT
>JAWXCF010000011.1:0-16512 GCA_034440515.1 Bacteroidota bacterium | reverse complement strand
CTTTATTAGCTCTAATATATTCTAATATTTCTAACCATTTATTTAATAAAAAAAGAGTCTTTTGATGGATTTTCTTTGCACTTTTAGGTTCACAAATTAGAATAACTTTATAAGGAAATTTATTAAATTGTTCTTTTTGTGAAGGAGTTTTATTGTATTTTTTATCGTATGTGACTAATATCGCTCTTTCTTGGTGAATAAGTTTCATCAATTCAATATCTTTTATACCTTTATTTGTATTTGTTACTGAAATAATTTCATCATCACTAAATTTTAGTAATTTAATACATTCATAGGTTGAACTAATTATATTTTCATCGAAATAAATCTTCATTTATGTAAAGCCATTTACATCAAAATAAAACCTGCCCCTTAAGCAGCAACACCGTAAAATGTATTAACATCCTTTATGCTTTTATCTGACAAATTATAAGAGTCTTTTACATCTGCTATAGAATTATCTTGTAATAATTTATAAATGAAAGATGCTTCAATACGAGTTCCTGCATTATTTTCTGATATAACGGGCGATCCATAATTAATATTCGGATCAACCAGTATATTATGGTCTTTACCTATTGGGTGATAACGCATTGCCTGACCGTCATCGTTAAAATCTAGCTTAACCTGAAATAAATCTAGTATATCTGAAAAAACAGACTGATAAGTACCATTTGCCTTAACAATTGTGGAATTTTCATCAGAATTTGCAAAAAGTATGTCCCCACCACTTACTAACCACTTTTTACTGTTAAAAGGGTAATCGGTTTTAAATAATTCTGAAAGGGTGGCGTGAGATCTTAATATCTCTGCTTTTTTGATATGAAGAGTATTTTTTAAATGAAAGTAGGTATAGACTTCAATCATATCTGAAAATGAAAATAGGTTTTCCTTTCTAGATTTCTTATTCTTATTTATTGGCAAAATACCCAACCCACTATTGCTATCAAACCAATATGCCAAGCTTCTTGCAGAAATCTTTAACAGCAAGCTCATCTCTGCAATAGAGAATACGCCACCAGTATTATTTTCCTGTTTCATAATAGTATATTAAAAGACAAATCAAAGTTAGTTGTAGCTAGTAGAACTATCTAATGTTAATCTATAGTTTCTAAAAACGCTGTCTAATATTGTTATGCAATAACTAATTCGTCTATCACGTGGCATATTTTGCTGAATATGCTACCGATGTCGCCCAGACCATATATACTGTGCAATTTATCTTGATTTTGATAATATTCAGCAACAGGAACGGTTTCAGTTTTATAAACTTGAATCCTTTTGGTGATGGTTTCTACATTATCATCACTTCTGCCGCCCATCTGACCACGTAATACTAGTCTTTGTATCAGCTCGTCTTCACTTACTTCAAGTGCTACCATAGCAGTAATACCTTGACCTAATGCCGCTAGTACTTCGTCTAGAGCATCTGCTTGTGCCACAGTTCTTGGAAAGCCGTCAAATATGACTCCGTTACCAGCCATATTATCACGCAAAACTTGGTCTATCATACCTATTACTAAGTCATCTGGCACCAAATTGCCATTATCCATATATCGCTTAGCCTCAAGTCCTAACTCGGTGCCTTGGGCAATTTGCGACCTAAGTATGTCGCCTGTAGATATGTGTTTTAGTTGGTAGCGGTCAATTAATAGTTGGCTTTGTGTGCCTTTGCCAGCACCTGGCGGTCCAAATAACACTATGTTTAGCATCTTCTTCTGTGTACTGTTATTACGTTGGGTGTTCTTATTCACTACTTTTAGTAGGGGCTATAAAGTTAAGGTCTAAATTTTGATAAATGAGAATAATTTTTTATTCACATCGTAAATAGATTCATCTAAATTATTTTAATCGGTCTTCAATTGATAAATGTCGTTATAGTGCCTGCCGTGGCCGTCATAGTCTAAACCATACCCTACTAAAAATTTATTATCTACCTGAAAACCAACGTAGTCAGGTACTATATCTTTTTCCACTAGAGCGTCAGGCTTTATAATGAGTGAAGCTATTTTAATGCCAGCAGGGTTCACTTGTGCTAACTCATTCAGTAGGTATTTCATAGTTCTACCAGTGTCAATAATGTCTTCTACTATGATGATGTTCCTGTTGCGCAATAATTCTATGTCTAGACCTATTGTTGCCCTTATTCTGCCACTACTGTCCATACCCTTGTATGAACTTATTTTGATAAAGCTTAACTCACAAGGTTCTGAAATGTTCTTTAATAAATCTGCAAAAAAAAAGAAAGATCCATTTAATACAGGCAGAAATACTGGCATTTTACCCAAATGGTCTTGCTCTATTTGCTTAGCTAGTTCAGCAACTTTACTTTGTATGGCATTATGGTCTATGTATGACACGAACACTTTATTATGTACCACTACCTCGGTAGGGCCAGTATTTATACCTTCTTGTTTCAGTATTGTAGCGGTCGTCATCTTTTCAATTTAGTATTATTATGCCGCGCAAATTTACAACTTTCAACAGTTGTGTAATGATGATTAAACTGAATATTGGCGTGTATTCCACATTGAAAATACTGCGTTTTAAATAAAATGCCCGATAATCATTCTACGACTATCAGGCATTTATATAATTTAACTCTTAGCTTAATTCTCCTCTATTATAAAAGCATCTGGCTTAATGGCTGACAATAAACGCAGCATATTTTGCGCTTGTTGTTCATTATTAAATGGCCCAACAAAAACTTTGTACAGTTTGATTTTACCATTCTTAGTTAGTTCTGTTACAGAATTATCTATTCCATTCAGCATTAGAGTTTCTCTTACTTTGGTAGCATTTACAGCATCGGAATATGCGCCTGCTTGTATTCTATAAGTAAAACACTTGGTAGATGTACCTACAGCTATCGGATTGTTTATTAATGCAATTGCTTTACTGGCTTCAGCTATATTAGCATTCTCTGTAGCAGGGTGAATGCTATGCCTATTGGAATTAGACTTTATTATAGTTAGCAAGACTTTACCAATGCCACTACTTTGTAATCCTATCCTTTTAGCTGCTAGTGCGCTCAGGTCTATTATTCTAGCTCTGCTTACAGGGCCACGGTCATTTATTCTTACAATGACACTTTTCTTTGTTCTGTAGTAAAACACTTTGACTATGGTGCCAAAGGGTAAACTACGGTGTGCTGCTGTGAGGCTTTTCATATCGAACACATCGCCTGATGTAGTAATTCGACCGTGAAATTTACGTCCATAATAACTCGCAATACCGACACGTTTATAGCGTGCCTGTACTATTGAACTATTAATTAGTAATGAAGCGACCAACAAAAGAATGATTGAGTTTCTCATTTCGTTTTCTTTATATGATGTGGGTACAAAGATATATATAAATATGTATATATGTAATTATACTCGCATTTCTATAAATGCACGAAGACCAAAATATGTTCAAATTTTAATCTCAAAATCGTTTATATAGTTCATTTACAATTACATACCATAATGTTGTTCACGATTGTTGAATTCTGTTAACTTAATCAAGAGCAAGTATTACCAACTAATGCTGCCGCTAGGTTTATGCAAAAGCTTTAAGTGAATGTAGCAGCGAATCATCAGTGCATCAGCTAAATCAGGGCTTCGTCCTGCCAACAGATGCTTCTGGGCATCTTTACTATTAATTCTAAACTTTCCTTCATTTGTATGATTTAAGGGAATGCGATGTATGGCTCGCAATTCTTGCTTTAACTTTAGGCTAAGTGTGGTTTGTAGCTTGCCGATGTTTAGATTTTCTGTCTGTACTTGGTTCACATACCAAGTCACACTACCAAGTGATATTGCGCCTTGTTGTATTAATTGCGATAATGTAAAATAACATTGCGTCTTTAGGTTTAAGTAGTTTTCCTTATTAATTGGTGCTAATGCTGCACGAAAACCTTGATACCTGCCCCGATCTACCAATCCACCACCAATTCCGTCTTCATCTACCACCACGTTTTGGGCAGCTATATTCAATTCCTTTCTGCTTCGCTCTATTTGATTATACAGCAATTCTAGGTCACAGCTGGTAAATACGTGTCCTTGTAGTAGAGTCCAGTCTCGCCAACAGCATATTACTGCAAGGTCGCGTCCATATCTGGCTACATCGCAACTGATGTAGTATTGTGGGCGAGGGTGGGATAGGGTACATTTCATCAGCATAGCGTCTATATCTCTACTGCTAAACAGGCTTAACTCATCTACATTGGTCAACCAATTTCCATCTAGCAGGGCAGATCGGGTGGCAGCATCTTGACTTAACAGATTAGCTAAGTAAGCCGGGTCATTGTGCATCAGTAGTGGGTTGTCTTGTATGTTGCCAGGAATAAAGCTAATTGATTTTGCATTCTCAGTCAACTGTTCATTATGTATTATACTTTGTAGTTCTGCTACATTATTCCCCCAAATAAGTGCCTCACCCTCACGCACAAATAGCCTTTGCTGCCCAGCATATTCTGGTATTGGGTAGCCAGTAGTTTTGTCTATCCACCAATCTACTAGTCGTGCTAACCAAGAGTCTGGGTCAGGATTGCAAGTAGCACGTATGTAGGGTCTTACACCGCATAGTGACCTATTCCGAGTTAACATATAAAAAAATTGTCGCTCAGTAAAGTGGGTTAACTCGTCAAAGCCAATAAAGGGATATTGGGTACCCTGATGGTCATATATATTTCGCTCGTGTTGTAAATGACCAAACCTAACCGTACTGCCAGACGGAAACAACCAAGTTAATCGGCTGACATTAGGTACTGCACCTAGTAGTGGGTAAATGTTGCCGGCAGTGTCCCACAGTCCACCTGCATTTCTAACTTGTGCCGCAGTTCGCCTAAATATTATAGCGTGATAGTCCTTATTATGATGATGCCGAGCAGCCTCTAGTAATAAGGCGAAACTTTTACCAGCACCTGCAGCTCCACCACCTATGGTAATGTCGGACTGGGATGCTAAAAAATTAAGTTGAAAGCCTGCTTGTGGCTGAATGATGAGTTGAGACATTAGATTGTTGTTTGGTTAGGGTCTAAATCAATATATAGGCTATGAATGTTTACATTCAGTATATTAAGTTGACACTAAACTAGCCAGCCCATTTATGCTAATTGTCTTATTACAATATAGTAATTACAATTTCTCCTATTTTTGAAATTAGAATAAAACAGTAATTTACCCACGATGATAAAATATCAAAAACACATATTCAATATAACCTTGGCCACGTTGTTGGTTACTATACTTAGCGCATTGATATTCCCACCAGATACAGAGGCAATGAAAAATGGCGGAGCAACGGCTGGCAGCTTTAATATTGGCAGCGCCTTATTTACATTTCTAGGTTTTTTAATCATTCCTGGGGGATTGTATCTAGCATTAAAGCAGTATAAGCAAGAGCATTCTGGCTTCATCAGCATCGGTCAGGGTACCGGACTTAGCTTTAAAATTGCCGCCATTGCAGGGGTAATAGTAGCAGTAGTTGTATATATTTTCTATAAATACATAAACCACGAAACAATAGAGGCCATTCAAAATGTGGCTAGAGATAAAATGCAAGAGAAATTTGCTGAGAATGGTGGTGAGGGTGAAGAAATGGCGATGAAGTGGTTGTCAACATTTAGTGGACCAGGTATGCTTGCCATAGGTCAATTAATATACGTTACTCTCTACGGCGTGATAGCCGGATTAATTATTTCTGCAATAATTAAAAATGAACCACCTGCTAATTTTGACCCATTTGCAAATCAACAAAGCAGCAGTTTCAATGTTAACTCTGGCAACACTGCCCAAAATGCAGACAATCAAAAATAAATGAGCATAATACAACGTTACGGACTAATATGTGGCTTACTATGGGCTAATCTGCCCTTTGTTATTTACTATTCCGGACTGCTAAAATCTCCAGTAGCACAATACCTTCAAATTACTGCATTAGTACTTTATGTAGGCTTCATAGCTGCTGGAATCGCTCAACAAAAGAAAAGGCTAGGCAACCAGCTGATATTAAGAGATGGATTGCGAATTGGCTTGGGCATTAGTATGATAACTGCCGTGCTGATTGGCATATCGCTATACAGTTATTATACATTTTTAGACCACTCATATATAGAAGACTTACGTATAGCAGGCACTACCTCTCTAACCAAACAGGGGCTAAGCCCAGAGGAAATAAAAGACCGAATAGCAAGTGCACAGTCTCAATTTCCCTTTCAATCGGCACTACAGACTTCCAGCCTCATCATACTAGGTGGGGGAATTATCTCACTAATTGCATCATTGATTATGTCTAACAGGAAGAAGACCTATATTATAGAGCAAGAATAATATTGGTTAAATTTGGTTAAGTTGTATAGCCTAAGTAACTTAGCGTTTACTTTACGTAACTGGTAGTTAGGTTATAATTTAGCCTATTAATTCCTTGAATTAAACAAATACAACTGCTACGCATCCTGAAATCATTCTTTACAATAAGCATAAAGGTATTTTAAGAGTTTTTGCATTACTTAAAGAACCTTCAAATTCAAATTTTATTGAAAACTTTGCAGAAATAAGTGTTGGATATTTCAAAGAGCAAGGGGATAATGCCTCCCCTATAGAAAAGATCCCTGCTCTTTTTTTATTTAATAAACCTGCGGCAGAGCCGCTAGATAATTACAGAAAATTTGCAGTTGCAAGTATTAGTAACATAAATTAACCAACTAAGCTAAAGTCATTACCCAAGACCAAGCCAGTTCCAATTGGTTGGTGCCAATTAGGCTTTGTACTTTTCGGCTGATGTTCTCTATTCTGTCTGTTGATAGATGCATTGTAGAATATTCAGGTGATTGGGTGATAACTTCTATTTCATCTGAGGAAGGTCTAAACACGGTAGTTGCTAGTCTGCTGATGTCTGAACCTGTCAGTATTGGGTTCTCTTTAATGAAAGCAGGCAATGAACTGTAACCAATACCAGCGTTGCCTCTTGGATTTGGCACTTCAAATAGTCCGTCCTTAGCTCTGCAATACCATAGCCCACCTAGTCTAGCTATGCCATCAACAGCTACTGGGTCTATCTTACCCGATTCTGTCAATATATCGTCTCGTAAATGAACCATCAAAACATCACATAATATTAACTGACCAGCACCACCGGTTTGTCCTGTTTCTATTATTTGCCTGACTTTGCACTCAAATTGTGCCGGTGAATCTGCCACACGTTTTGGCTTAACCATAACTGAATCCAACATTTCTAGTCCAGACTCTGTAAACTCATTTACCCCATTAGGAAATTCTCCAGAGCTTAGCACCATATTTCCCAATTGTGCATACGATACTATGTTAATAACTACCTCACCGGTTTGCTCTGCATTTTGAAGTGTATGTTTTGTTGTATTGTCCCTTACTCTACGGCTAGGGCTAAATATTAAAGTCGCTGGGTTGCTGCCAAATACATTAAAAAAGCTGAATGGCGCTAGGTTGGGTTTGCCGTCTAGGTCTATAGTACTTGCCCAAGCAATGGGTCTTGGGGCGATAGTCCCTAATAAATATTCGTGAAACTGTGCAGTTGTTACACTTGCTGGCTCTATTTGTAAGTAGTTGCTTTGCGACATAGTATGTAGTATTATATTGAAGTAAGTACGGTAAAAATTGGTATAAAAAAGGGGCAACTGTTACGATGCCCCATTATGAAATAACTGTCTGTCAGTTACGTATGCTTAAAATGTATTTGCTATAACAATTATACTATACCTTGATCTAGCATAGAGTCTGCTACCTTAATGAAGCCTGCAATGTTTGCCCCAGCCTGATAGTTCCCCTCCATACCATAAGCTTTACCTGCATCAAGGCATTGCTTATGTATTCTTTTCATTATGTCGTGTAGTTTATTATCTACTTCAGAACTGGTCCAATATAGACGTTGACTGTTTTGCGTCATTTCTAAACCACTAGTTGCTACACCACCTGCATTAGTAGCTTTGCCTGGGGCATAAGCAACACCACCTGCCATCAATATCTCAATAGCTGGGTTGGTACAAGGCATATTGGCACCTTCGCACAATAGTTTCACACCAGCAGCTACTAGGTTATTTGCATCTGCTTCATTTACTTCATTTTGCGTAGCACAAGGGAATGCACAATCAGCCTTGGTTTTCCATAATGCATTTTCTATTTGTTCTGCTGTGTTTGCTGTAAATGTAGCTGATTTGTAATGCTCTACATATTCTGATATACGACCTCTATCCTCATTTTTCAACTTCATTATGTAGGCTAGTTTCTCGGTATTTATACCTTGCTCGTCATATATATAGCCATCACTATCGCTCATAGTCAATACTACTGCGCCCAGTTCTATTAATTTTTGAGCTGCATATTGGGCCACGTTACCGCTACCACTTATAATGCACTTTTTACCCTTGAACTCATCGCCTTTAGCTTGCAACATTTCATTAGCAAAATATATAACACCATAACCTGTAGCCTCTGGTCTAATTAAGCTGCCGCCCCAGTTTGGCCCCTTGCCTGTAAGTATTCCTGTGAATTGGTTGGTAATGCGTTTGTATTGACCAAACATATAACCAATTTCTCTACCACCGACACCTATGTCACCCGCAGGTACATCAGTATCTGCACCAACGTGCCTGTATAGCTCTGTCATAAAGCTTTGACAAAATGCCATTACCTCATTGTCGCTTTTGCCCTTAGGGTCAAAATTGCTACCTCCTTTACCACCACCCATAGGCAAAGTAGTAAGGCTATTTTTAAATACTTGTTCAAAGGCTAAAAATTTCAATATGCTTAGATTCACACTTGGGTGAAATCTCAATCCACCTTTATAGGGTCCTATTGCGCTGTTCATCTGAATGCGATATCCACGATTTACTTGTATTTCGCCTTTGTCATCTATCCACGGCACTCTGAACATAATAACACGTTCTGGCTCAGACAGTCTTTCTAATATTTTAGCGCTTCTGTATTGAGGTTTTTTGTTTAAAACGGGAACCACACTATGGTAAAACTCTTCTGCTGCTTGGTGAAATTCGGTTTCTCCAGGGTTCTTTGTCTTCAATTCTTCTATGAAATCAGCCATAATTGCTTTTTAAAAAAAATGATTTATACGGTATTAAAAAAATTTGGGGACAATGCCCCTTTCTAAAAACCGTGTAAAAGTAATAAAATTACCTCCTATTTATGCTCAATTTCTTTGTCAAAATCTATAATTATACAACTTGCTGTATGGTTATTGTCATTAAAACTTGTTGGGCTTATTAACTTTGTCAAATATCTAAGGGAAAAATCTGTCTTTTACTTTTGCCGGCACATACATTCACATTCATCCAATTAATTAGCAACTACCCGTGGTACTTTTATGTACTGTGTTTTGTATTGGGTTTGGCTGTCGCTTGGCTTAGCTATCACCGCAGCAAGTTGCGCCCAGCTAATGGCACATTTTTTAGCTACCCTATTTGGCCATTATTTCTATTGCGCGCGCTGGCTGTCAGCCTAATAGCAATGTTGTTATTGGCGCCTGTAGTCAAGTCTGTATTAGAAAGAATCGAGAAACCAGTAGTAGTCATAGCCATAGACCAGTCCCAGTCTATATTAACGGCAAATGACAGCAGTTACTATTCGGGCAAAATGCTGAAAGATATAGATAAGTTAAAGGAAAAACTGTCCGATAATTATAGAGTAGATCAGGTGTGTTTTGGTAGCGAAGTTGGTGATTGCAAGCAATTAAAATATACCCAAAGGCAAACCAATTTAGAACTGTTGTATGAAGAGATTTATAATCGATATGATAATAAAAATCTTGGCGCAATTATCACCCTGACTGATGGTATATATAATGCTGGACAAAACCCACTATACACTGTAAGAAAGATTAATGCCCCATTCTATTACTTAGCCCTAGGCGATACCTTGCCTAAAATGGATTTGATAGTTAAAGAAGTACAGGCCAATACAGTCGTGTATTCAGGAAACTCTTTCCCCATTCAGGTGCAAGTAGCTGCAAATGGATTATCTGGCAAAGTCTGTAAACTAAGCCTAACTCACAACGGTAAAACCGAATATCAAAAGGAAATATCCATTAACAATGGGAAATACTTTACCCGAGAAACCATTAGACTTACTGCTAATCAACCTGGCTTACAACGATATCACATCAGCCTGAGCCCAATAGTAAATGAAATAACGCTGCAAAATAATGAAGCAGACGTATATATAGAAGTACTCCAGTCTAAGAAACGCATACTTACCGTAGCTGCGGCTCCACACCCTGATTTAGCAGCGTTAAGAAGTATGGCTACCCGAGGCGGAAAATATGAAATGGATATTATGACATTGTCAGAGTACAATGCTAAAATAAACAATAATCCCAATAAACTGAAAGAGTATCAGTTGGTGATACTACACCAAATACCAGGTTCTGGTCAGAATTCAGATAATTTGATGGAGGCTTTAGCCCAAGCACAACTTCCAATTTGGTACATCATTAGCAACCAATCTAATTTGGGTGCATTAACTAAATTCTCAGCACCGATTAGCATTTCAGGGTCTGGTAATTCTCAAAACGATGCTCAGGCAGTGTATAGTTCAGGTTTTGGCTTATTTTCTATTAGTCAATCTGCCTTAGATGCTTTAACTATTTACCCACCCATTCAGACACCATTTGGGCAATATACTAATGCAGGCGATGCCCTGCTGAATCAAAAAATTGGAAAAGTACAGTCTAGTATGCCACTTTTAACATTTGGCAACAACGGTAGTATTAAGACGGCTTGCCTAGCAGGTACGGGCATTTGGCGCTGGCCAATGGCGCTATATGCTAAAAATCAAAATTTTGATGCTGTTGACGAATTGGTACAGAAAACCATACAATACTTAAGTACAGTAACTGATAACAGACTATTTAGAGTACGCAGTACCAAAACTATATATAGTGATGAAGACCGAATAAGTCTAGAAGCTGAATTGTACAATGCAGCTTTTGACCCAGTTAAAAATGCCATTATAAACCTTAGTATCAAACCTGATAAAGGTGTAGATATTAAGTTGCAAATGTTGGGTATGGGTGATAGATATTTGGCAGATGCAGGCTTACTTAGCCCAGGTCATTATAGTTGGTCTTCCAATACCATTCAAAATGGAAAAACACTAACAGCTCAAGGAGAATTTCTGGTGAAGAAGACCGAAATAGAGTATTTAAATACGGAAGCAAACTATAGTTTAATGCGGGCAATTGCAGCACAACAGGGTGGTTTAGTTTTACCAGTTCGCAATATGGACAAGTTACCAGAAGCCCTATCTGCTAATAACCAACTAAAGCCAATTGCCTATACCGATACTGATTACCAGGCCATAATGCACTACAAGTGGCTGTTCTTTATAATTTTGGCTTTATTGGCTGCAGAGTGGTTTTTACGTAAATATTTAGGGAGTTATTAGCATTTTCTTAGATAGAAATTTTTAAGCAAGGAGCATAAACTAATAGCTTTGTTATTCCTGTATATCCACACTTAAGAAACACTTGTGTCCAACTGGCTGTCACAAAAAAGACCAATCAAATAAATGACTGGACTATAATGTTTGAAAGATCTCTCATTGTTTTACTCTGCTACAAACTCTAATGCATCTATAAACAGTTTACCTAGTTGTTTTATGTATTTGAAATGTGGGCACTGACTTAATATGCCTGTTTTAGGTACGTCGCTTAAATTTCTAAATGCTACCCCATCATATATTAAATCTCTGCTAAATCCCTTTATATTCTTTATTAAAGCCAGTATGTCCGCCTATTATGGTTTCTTATACTTGTTTATTTCCAAGTCCTCCCCAAAGCAACATTGTATCTGTAAGTAAAAACGATTTCAGCGGCTTAATAAATACACGAACTATTCCCCCACTCGGCAGGTATATAGTTCCCTTAATTCTTGATTAAATGGCAACGAATCTATTACGTCTCTCGGTGTGTATATTTTCAACATCAGGCCCTTACTCTGCAGGCCAGATTCTTCATAGGTAAACTTTAACTTACCCATACTTTCACTCTTATAGTTGCCTAGCTTCCTTACAAAGTTTTTTTGTAGAATTCTTTCACTAGGGACAAACTCAATACGTGGCACTCATTTATGTTACCTAATTGTTAAGTGTAAAGTATTCATTATCAATTTTCTAGAGAAATGGTAATAAAATGTATTGAGATTAAAAATATTTAACCTACTACAATGTGCATCTCTTAATCTTACTAACTATGAGCTACTAACTAATTGGATTCAGTTTAACGAAATAAACAGTAATCGCTGTAATGTCTCTACCGAAATACAGTTTATCTAGAGCTTCATATACATTGCCGCCTCTAAAATAGCTGGTATGCAATTCATTTTCCTCTTTGTGCATCCACTGTATGGTATAACTATTTTCTGCCTGACTATGAGACTCTACATATTCCAGCATTTTGAATAAGGCATCTAGTTTGTCTGTTCCTATAGTGGTATGGTATAAGAAACTTTGCCTATGCTTTGGATTTACAGTAATTAAGTCAAGGTATTCTTTTCCAGAATCGCTTCTAAAGTCGAAAATTAAATTTTCAGCCTTTAGTCCAATTATTTCTTTTATTTGTTTTTGAATTTTTACTATTTCTACGTGTGTATCGCTATTTGTCATAATAAATCAATCTATAGTTATCAACAAAAGTAAAGTTTAATATTCGAGCTTAGAAACCAAATTACCTGTTAATAGTCAAAGAATTAAGAAATAAAACTAACTTTGAACGCGTAAGAATCCGCAAAAATATTGTAATCTACTTTTTTCAAATGTCTCATCTTTGTTAGAGAATAATGTTTAGCTTGAAAATTTGTTTAACTTATCTGAAATACTTACTTACTAATGAAAAACTATTTTACCGTTCAGCGACTTAGACTATCTAGTGCAGCAATAATTGCTTTGGCAATCTTAACCTACAGTCTTGAAAGTATGACATATGGCAACAGCCAACCACCTGCATCTACTACAGGTGCCCCGGGGGAAAGCACTTGCGGGTCTTGTCACTCTTCAAGTTCAGCAACAACATCTGCTGTTGTACTTAAGTTTAATGGTAAAGTAGTAACTGAATATGTTCCAGACAGTACTTACACAGTTGAACTTAGCTTTAGGCAAACTGGTATTACGAAATATGGTTTTCAGACTACTGTTTTAGACAGTGCAACTGAATCAAACGCAGGTACTTTAACCAGTCCTGGTTCATTAGTTGCCATACAATCACAAAGTGTGAATAGCAAGTCTAGAACTTATGTAAACCACACCTCATCTAGTGTAAACTTTAGCGGCGGAACCGGGACTTGGACATTTACCTGGAGGGCTCCAAAAACACAAGTAGGTTCTATAAATTTTTATACTTGTGTAAACGCCGCAAATGGAAACGGTGGCAGTTCTGGTGACCAGCCTTATACTTCTGTAATTAAAGTGCCATTAACAAAAAGACTTCCTACAGCTACAGTTAAAGCAAACTTAACGGATGTGTGTGAGGGTGACACTGTTGAATTTACTGCAACAGCTACAAATTCTCCAACAGCTTACAACTGGACACCTTTCAATGCTAAGTTTTCTTCTAAAAATGCTAACAAAATAAAAGTTGTATTTAATGCTAATGCCAATAAAACTAGTCGTATTGATTTAACAGTAAGTAACGCAGTTGGGACATCTCCATTAGTTACTACTACAATCACTGTTCGGGCTAAACCAGCAGATACATTTGCCATAAGAGGTCCTGTAAATATATGTAGTGGAGACAGCTTTCTATTGGCAGCGCCACTCGGCAATACTTATTTATGGAATACGGGGGCTACGAGTCAAAGCATTTATATAAAAGCTGCTGGAAAATATAATGTTTCAGTAAGTAACGGAGGAAAATGTAGCAATGTAACCACAGACTTAATAGTAACTCTAAGCGCAAAACCATTTGCTAGGTTTACTACAAATGCAACCAAAGACACCATTTGCTCTGGTGGTGATTCTTTAAGATTTACCTCAAATTCTGGTTCTGGATTTTACAGATGGTATAGAAATGGGGTAATTTTTGCCAGTGGTACAAATAAAAGCAAAGCAGCATTTACCCCAGCACCGGGTGTATACACTATGTCAATTGTAACAGTTGGAGGATGTAAAGATTCAACACCTGTCGGCAACACTATTAGACTACTTGCCGGTCTAGCTAAACCTGTACCTAATGCAAGTAATGTTAAATCAAGTTCATTTGACGTGACTTGGTTAGACGTGAATAATGCTACAGGGTACCAAGTGAGTTTAGACTCTGGCAAAAATTGGGTTAGTTCAAATATGACAGGTGGTTTAGGTCATTCTTTCACAAGTCTAACCAAAACTATATATGTAGTTTGGGTGCGTGCCACAAAGGGCAGCGTGAATTCTGCCTGTGGTACAAGTTCAGTAGCTACATTAAGTGTTAGCTTATCAGCATCTTGTATTGCTCCCGTTTATACTGCCAGCATTCAGCCAATATATTGTAGAAATGGTCAAACACAAGTTGTAGTCAGAGGTCTAAACTTGAAAAAATATAGCCTAAACTTAGCCGGTAAAACTGCTGCGAAGGATACAATATTTACTGTATCTCCAAAAGGAATTGATACCATCATTCAATTGGTAATAACCGATACTACTAAAGGATGTACACCAACAACACAAAGTTTAACCAGCAAAGTAGAAGTTATATTAGCACCTAGAATTAAGAATACGCTAGCCACACTATCAGGTTGTTCCAATAAGAATTATAGCTTAAACTTTAACAGAGGTTATGATAGATACGATGTATATAGTTCTATTCAAAATACATTAATTCAATCAAGTGTAGACTCGGTAATGGTGATAAATGGCTCTAAACTAGTAGGTTTACCAGGTATATACCTGCGTGCTACTTCTAAATTAGGTTGTATTTACACTAGCACTACACAGTTATTGAGTATTTCTAATCAACCTAATCCTGTAGTAGCACCTTACGCCTTAACCAGCACAGGTTGGTCAGTTACAGACAATTCTGTAGGAACTATTGGTACTCAGTGGTATTTCTTTAAAGATCCAAGCTTTGGTACTGGTGTATTCCAGTTTTCCGGCTCACCTGCATCTACCAGTAAAAATTGGGTAAATACACTTACCAATTTTGATAGTGCTTATTATAGAGTTGCAATGGTTGCATCAATAACTGGCGGTTGTAGCGATACTGTTTTCTTTGGCATTCCATTTAGCAGATCAACAAATATATCTAATTCATCTGCAAATATTGCAACTGTTCAGGTATATCCTAACCCAGTGCACTCCAACCTAAACTTTGTAATAAATGCCACACAGGCTGGTCAATATGCTATGGTGATAACCAGCACAAATGGTGGTCAAATTATCTATCGTCAAGATATGAATTACAGCACACCTAGCAGCAAAACTTACAGCATCAATACCAACGATTGGAAGTCTGGCACCTACATTATACAGTTATACAATGGGTATGAGGTAATAAGTAGTGACAAGATAATAAAAGAATAATAACACAATTAATTTACCTATAAGTAGTAAAGCCCTCTAAGTATTACACTTAGGGGGCTTTGCTTTTTATATATATTTAATTTTGCGTGATAGTTAATTATTTCATAGCTTTTAATTCAGCTATTGTATCTATTGGTCTAGACGTAGAAAATATGGCGTTGCCTGCTACTATTACATCTGCGCCTGCTTCTACTATTTGTACTAAGTTGTCTCTATTTACACCGCCATCTACCTCTATTACAGCGTGGCTACCGCAAGCTGCCATCATTTTTTTGATGCTTCTAATTTTTAATAGCGATTGTGGAATGAAACTTTGCCCGCCAAAACCTGGGTTCACACTCATAACCAATACCAAGTCCAAGTCTTGCAAAGCATCTTGTAACATTATCGCAGGAGTGTGTGGATTAATTGCAACACCGGCTTGCATTCCAGCATTTTTAATTTCTTGAATGGTGCGGTGCAAATGCGTACACGCCTCATACTGTACTGTTAATATATCAGCACCTGCTTTTTTAAACTCTTTAATGTAGCGCTCTGGTTGTACCATCATTAGGTGCACATCAAACAATTTAGTGGTCAATGGCCTAATTGCCTTAATAATGGGGAAGCCAAAAGTCAAGTTAGGGACAAATACACCGTCCATCACGTCCACGTGAACCCAGTCAGCTTGACTTTTATCAAGCATAATTACTGCATCCCCTAGATGGGACATATCTGCACTTAAAATAGAAGGGGCTAATAGATAAGACATAATTATATAACGTATGCTAGCAAATCTAATATGTGCCCATATTATATAATTGCAAAGATGACAAACATAAAAAAACACCTTGTGAACGTATTCCCCAAGGTGTTTTAAACTCGATACCCGTCTATATGTTTATAAATTCTTAATGTCTGTCTTTTTCATTTATAGTAGAGTAGGTAAGCAAAGTAATGCGTAAACTACTAGTATTAAAATGAGTGAAATCTTTTTCATAATGTAATATCT
>JAWXCF010000010.1:0-18779 GCA_034440515.1 Bacteroidota bacterium | reverse complement strand
GTTTTATGAATTTAGCTATAACTATTGTGGTTTGATTCATAACTAAGATTCCCATTTTGAGAAAGCTCGAAGTAATTACTATGTTATTAAGCAACATATATGGGCATTTAATTTTTTTGTTTTTTTATGAAACTTAATAAATATTTTGATACCGTAACTTTTTTTTAAATATAACTTTTTAGTTAATTTCACTTTATTTATTCACAATTAAGTCTTTATACACATTGGATACATTAGGTTAACATTATATTTACAATTCAGTAACACCACCCTTTGACCTTTGAATGAGTATAGTTCTAATCTAGATATAGTGGGGGAAGCCTTATATAAAACAGTTGTTGTAAGTGATTTGCATTTAGGAATAAAGGCAAGTAAAGTGCGTCAGGTAGTGCGATTTTTAAAACATCACCCTTCAGAGCGTATCATCTTAAATGGCGACATAATTGATGGCTGGCAATTGAGAAAATCTGGCAAATGGAAGAAAAAGCACAGCCTTTTTTTTAAAATGGTGATGAAACTAGCCCACGATAGAAATCGTGAAATCATTTACCTTAGGGGAAATCACGATGATTTTTTAGATGAAATACTACCTTTTCATATGGGTAGCTTTAGCATAGTTAGAGATTATGAATTAACTGGACTGAATGGTAAAAAGTACTATGTTGTTCACGGTGATATATTTGATAGTGTTACCACTAATCTGAAATTTTTAGCCAAACTTGGCGATGTAGGTTACACATTTCTACTGTGGCTGAATAGGATATATAACAATTATAGAATTAAAAGAGGATTACCATACTATAGTCTAAGTCAAAAAATTAAGGCAAAAGTGAAAACTGCAGTTAGCTTTATCAGTGATTTTGAAACTGAGCTAAGCGAAGTAGCCAGAATTAAACATTGCCAAGGTGTAATAACTGGCCACATTCACCAACCAGCAGATAAAATGATTAATGGTATTCACTATTTGAATAGTGGCGACTGGGTGGAAACAATGAGCGCACTGGTAGAGGACTATGAGGGAAACTGGAAAGTAGTGTATTTTGAAGAATGGCTGTTACAGTTTGAAGCCAACAGATTGAAAGAAGCTAATATCGTATCTCCTTTAGCAAATGCGACAACATTCTCCCCTTCTAAGGCTGCTTTTACACTAGTGCCTAAGGAAGATGGAGCCATACCCGGAGGCACACTTGCAGGCGCCAATTAGTCAATTCTTATTAGTCTTTTAGTATAAAAAAATCAGTAGATAGAAAAAGGTTCTGCAAAATCAACATATAATATAGGTATTTTGAAATTAATGTTTGTGATACAGGGGGAAGGTAGGGGGCATTTTACACAAGCCATTTCTTTGTATGAAATTTGTAAAAGGCGAAATATAGAAGTATGTGCTATTTGGGTAGGTAAAAGCCCGCAAAGAAGTATTCCACAGTTTGTTGTAGATACGTTTCATATCGAGTTGAACACATTTGAAAGTCCCAACTTCTTAACAGATAAATCTAAAAAGGGGATATTGGTTGGTAAAAGCATAGTACACCACCTTAGTCATAGCCGCAAATATTTAAAAGAAATACGCCGCATAAACGTTGATATAGATATTCACAAGCCAGATGTGTTGGTTAATTTCTATGAGCCATTAATTGGTATCAGCCAAATGATTTTTAATTGGTCAGTGCCAATTGTATCTATTGCACATCAATATGTGTATCTGCATCCAAAGTTTGAATTTCCGAAACTTAGTAAATGGCAGAGAGCGGGATTATCTTACTTTACACAAATAACTGGCTCTGGTTCTAAACTATTATTGGCTATCAGCCTATATAAACTAAATGATACCGATATCATAAAGGTAATACCCCCATTGCTTAGGACTGATTTTTTAAACATTCAACCTGAAAAGCAAGACTTTATATTGAGTTATGTATTAAATGCTGGTTATCTAAATGAATTAATCGCTTGGCAGGCAGCAAATCCTGGTAAAATAGTCCATTGCTTTACAGATAGTAAAGACGTTGCAGAATACAAAATGGTAAATGACAATATGCACCTACACAGTTTGTCTGACACCAAGTTTTTAGATATGATTGCGAAATGCTCAACTCTGGCAAGCACTGCTGGCTTTGAGACCGTTGCAGAGGCAATTTACCTAAGTAAAAATATATTTATGGTGCCAGTAGCTGGGCATTTTGAACAGCTGTGCAATGCAATGGATGTTAAAAGCATAGGTGCTGGAAATTGGGGAAACAGTTTTGCCGATATGGACCTAAGTGAAACTTCAAATGGTTTTGATTATTACCAATATAAAACTTGGGTAGATAGTGCTGAAACAACTATTATAGAACACATTATAAAAGCCTCACAACCGGATTAGGTTAAAGGATATTTTGGAATTAAATAATTTTGAACATATTGTTTAACACCTTCTGTTAAACTGGTAAAGTCATTTGGATATCCTATGTTTTTTAACTTAGACATTTCAGCTTTAGTGTAGTATTGATAAGCTTCTCTGATGTCAGCAGGTGTGTCTATAAATTCTATAGATTCAGTTTTACCCATTGCTTGAAATACTGCTTGAGTTAAGCTAAGAAAAGTTTCTGCGCAACCACTACCTAAGTTATATATACCACGATTTGCTATTATTCGGTTGTTCATTAGCCAATACACCACATTAACTACATCATTTACATATATAAAATCTCTCATTTGGCCACCATCTGTATATTCAGGTTTGTGACTTTTAAACAACTTCATTCTGCCTGTTTTAGCTATTTGGTGATAGGCGTGCCATATTACACTGGCCATTCTGCCCTTATGGTCTTCATTTTCTCCATATACATTAAAAAACTTCAAGCCTGCCCAAAAGTATGGAGGATTATCAAATCTATATAGCAACCATTTATCTAAATCATTCTTAGACTCACCATAGGGGTTTAAGGGTTTCAAATGTGGTATTACCTCGTGATTGTCGCTGTATCCGTGTTCGCCAGCACCGTAAGTAGCAGCACTACTGGCATATATAACAGGAATGCCGTATTCACCAGCTAGTATAAACAAGTCTTTGGTATAGTCAAGGTTTAACCAGTTAAATACCTCTTTGTCAAACTCAGTAGTATCAGTTCTGGCGCCTAAGTGGATAATTATCTGGGTCATCAATTGATTTTCTTTCAACCAATTGTGGAACTCATTTCTGTCAACTTGTTTAGAGATGATTAGGCCCTTAATATTCTCATTTTTAATCGGGTTGCTAAAATCATCGACAGCAATGATGTCGTTATACCCCTCATTATTTAGCTTGGCAATCATTTTACTACCTATAAATCCGACTGCACCTGTAACTATTATCATATTTCTTACCTGATTAAGGTAATGCAAATATACCAGTATGGGTTTTAGTAGAAACGAGGTGGAAAATTGTATGTAAATTTGCTCTTTGAATTACTATAGGTGGAAAATTTAACCGACCAAATGAGCATTCTGCGTACTGAGCATTCAGAGAAAGGCTTGTTTTACATTACTAGGAAGGAGCATTTCAATGCTGCACACAAATTATATGTAGCAGCCTGGAGCTTAGAGCAAAATTTAGAAGTGTTTGGTAAGTGTGCGAATGCAAATTGGCACGGTCACAATTTCACCTTATTCGTAACCATAAAGGGTAAGCCAGACCCAATTACAGGTTTTGTAATGAACCTTAAGGAGTTAAGCAAAATGTTAAAGCACGAGGTGGTAGATCAACTAGATCATCAAAACCTTAACCTAGATGTTCCTTGGCTAGTTGGCATACAGCCTAGTATAGAAAATATAATTGCTGCTATATGGAATAGATTAGCTGATAAGTTGCCAGATTATGCTGCCCTACATCAAATAAGACTGGTGGAGACAGAGAACAATTTTGTGGATTATTTTGGGTAAATTGTGCTACTTGCTATCGGTATCAGCGTGGAAACCGGATAGTTTTTCCAAGTTTCGCTCATAGCTACTGGCAAAATCTATCCTGCTTATCTCATCTAGTGTGATGGCTACAAATCCGTCTCTTTGTCCGCCACTGTCCACCAATTCCATAAATAGACTATCGGTATATATGTCTAGTACCTTACCGACCAAAATATTATTGCCTGGTTCTGCATCACTTCTGTAAAGTGTCATTAGGTGCGTATCAGATAGGCGTTCTATTGCCTTCTCCCAACTATCTAGGTCAACTATAGGCTCTACCTCGGTATCTAATAGGGGTAGTTGAACCAATTGTTTCTCCCACAGCCTTAGCCTGCGCTCGCCCCAACGTACTAAATTTATATCTTCACGGCTAATAATACTATAACCATTAAAGCCCGCAAACTCGTGACTAAATATGTGAATTAATATTAAGTCTTCACTGATAGATACCAACCTACCTGTTACGTCGCTTGGGTCATTTACCTCTATACTAAACTCAGCTAGGCGTTGGCTAGCCTGCAATTCCCACAATATCTGATCGTTTATCATTAATTAATCTACAACTGACAATTTACAATTAAAGTTTTAAATATGAATCTATTCCCAACGGAAAGTTTTAATGGAAAGTCCATACACCAATACACCCCATAGTAACAGTACTCCTATTTGCGGTGCAACATCAATCAAATTAGCGCCATCGAAGGCTACTTTTCTCATAGCAGAGTTAAGGTAGGTAAGTGGTAATACATTGCTAATTGGCTGCAACCAACTAGGGAAATTACTAATCGGGAAGAAAGTACCTGCCAGCAGAAATTGGGGTAGAGTAATGATATTAGCTAGTGGTGGTATGGTGCTGTCTTGTTTGGCTATACCACTTATTACAAAACCAAAACCCATAAATACAATCAATGCTAATGCCGACAATATAAGTAGGTTAATAACCGTAATGGCGCCGTGAAGCAGGGTAAAGTCAAATGCGTAATATCCAATTAGTATGATGATTAAAGAACCAATGGTATTAAATATAAGTCGTGCAATTGATTCTCCCAAAATGATGTAAATCCTCTTAATGGGGGTCGCAAAATATCTTTTTAAAACCAAGGTCTGCCTTAGGTTAAAAAATACAAATGCCGTGGCAAATACACCTGTACTAAGCAGTGAGAATCCCAATTGCCCTGGCAATATAAAGTCAATTTTACGATATTTTCTCCCCTTTACTTCGTCTTGACTCACATCAAATGCTGGTTCGTTTACATTTGCACTGGCTAGGCTCGCTTTATCGGCAATTCCATCAACTAGACTTCTTATTATTCTTCCCTCCTCTGGACTTGCAGTTGATGTAATTAGTTTAATGTCAAACTTTTGCCTGCCTTTACTTGTTCCTATTTTCATCCAAGCATCAACTTTGCCGGTAGTCAGGTCTTTGTTTAATTTATCTAAATTGGTATAGCTTACTATTTTTACACCAGGTGACTTACTTACTATTTGGTACACCATATTGTTGCTGTCTAGGCTGGCTGGGTTTACCGCAATAGTCAGTGTAAAACTACCTCCACTTATAAATCCAAATACTAATATAAAAATTAGTGGAAATACGAGTGAAAATACGACTGTACTAGGGCTGCGAATTATCCCCTTAAGACTTGCCTTAATTACGGCAGCCATAGCAACCAATTGGCTATACTTTTTATCTCTTGCTCTCATTATGTTTTAATACTATTTAGGTTTATTTGTCTCTAAGTTCATAACCCGTTAGGTTTAGAAATACGTCTTCTAGGCTGGCTAATTGCAATTGTTTCGGGCGTTCAAAGCCTGTCGCTATTAAATTTTCAATCAATTGAGTTGGACTGGCTAGTGCAATTATTTTACCCTGCTCAATTATGGCAACTCTATCACACAGGTATTCAGCCTCATCCATATAGTGTGTTGTGATGACTATGGTAGTACCTGTACTTCTTATTTGGTTTATGAGTTCCCAGAGGTTTCGCCTGGCTTGTGGATCTAGCCCAGTAGTTGGTTCATCTAAAAATATGATGTCCGGTTTATTTATTAATGTGGTGGCAATGCTGAACCGTTGTTTTTGCCCACCACTTAACTGCTTAACCTTGTTTTTAGCCTTATCTACCAAATCTACCTTCTGTAACAATTCCATAGGGTCAACATTTTCATTGTACAGTCCATTAAATAATTTAATTAACTCTACTAAATTTAGATTTGGGTAGTAACCGCTGCTTTGCAGTTGTACCCCTATTCGTTTCTTTATTTCAATAGCTTGCCTGTCTATGTCAAAACCCTGTACCCACACTTTGCCACTTGTTTTTGTGCGTAGCGTTTCAATTATTTCAAGAGTAGAGGTTTTCCCCGCACCATTTGGGCCTAATAGTCCAAATATCTCTCCGGCTTTTACTGTAAATGAAATGCCATTCACAGCTGTGAAATCTCCATATTTTTTAACTAAATCTTCAACAACTATAATATCCTCCATTGCCATACCTGCAAATTTCATCAATTAGAGGCAAAGAAATGAGCCAATCTAAATTAAGAGGCTAATCTGCTGGTTTAAATTTTCTACAAATTTACAAAACATTGTTTTACAACAAAAAAAGGGAAACTAATTGCATAGTCGCCCTTATAATATTTAAAAGTTTTAGACCAAAGTAATATCAATTTACAGCCTCTACGACTATGGCTGTGCTACCACCACCACCATTGCAAATACCGATAACACCAAATTTACCACCCTCTTGGTGTAGTACACTTAGTAGGGTTACCATTATTCTAGAACCGCTACTGCCAATTGGGTGACCCAGGGCAACTGCACCTCCATATATGTTTACTTTATCATTACTAATATTTAGCAATTGATTGTTAGCGATTGAAACCACGCTAAATGCTTCGTTTATTTCAAAATAGCTAACATCGTTTAGAGTAATACCTGCTTTTTTAACTGCTTTTTGTATAGCACCTACCGGGGCAGTAGTAAAGTTTTCTGGCTCTTGCTCATTATCAGCATAACCTTTAATTATAGCTAGAGGTTTAATGCCCATCATATCAGCTTTTTCTTTGCTCATAAGTACCAATGCAGATGCCCCGTCATTAATGTTGCTAGCGTTTGCTGCTGTTACAGAACCTGCATTGTCAAATACGGGTTTAAGGGTAGGTATTTTATCAAAGAATACTTTTTTATAGTCTTCGTCTTCGTTTACCGTAACGGTACCTTTTTTACCTACTATTTCAATTGCAACTATTTCATTTGTAAACTTTCCAGTTTCCCAAGCCTTAGCACTGCGTTGGTAAGACTCTATAGCGTGTGCGTCTTGTTGCTCGCGGGTAATGTCATAATCTTTAGCACATTTCTCTGCACAATTACCCATATGGGTGTTATTATATACATCCCATAGACCATCTTTTATTATGGCATCAGTCATTTCTGCGTTTCCGTAACCGTAACCTTTACGCGCTTTGCCTATGTAGTGTGGTGCGTTGCTCATACTCTCCATACCACCAGCTACAACTATGTCTCTATCGCCCAGCATAATTGCTTGTGCTGCTAACACTATAGACTTTGCGCCACTAGCACATACTTTGTTTATGGTAGTTGCACTTACTTTATTGCTAAGTCCTGCGTATAGAGCTGCTTGCCTTGCAGGGGCTTGACCTGTATTTGCTGTCAATACATTCCCCATAAATACCTCTTCTACCTCAGCTGGTTGCATTCCAGCTCTTTTTACAGCTTCTTTTATGGCAGCTGCACCTAGATTAGCTGCAGATACTTCACTTAAGGCACCTAAATAACTGCCTATTGGCGTACGTACTGCCGATACGATATATACTTCTTTTGTCATAATAATTTATTTGTAAATAGTAGGTAATTTAGATTATCAGTAACAATTTGTTACATAGTTTAGGTTCTATTAGGTAATCTAATTCAAATAGGAGTTAATGTTTATGAGAGAAAATCTAAGCAGTTAATAAAAAGTGCTAAATTCGCTATTAAGCAGGGCAAAGTTATAAGAACATTGTTAAAACATCAACCCTTTTTGGCTTCACAAATTTATGTTGTTTCATCTTGAGCGTATCTCGTAAAATAGTTCACTTATATCAACGCATTAGGCATTATGGTTGGGCAATCTTGATTGGCGCCATTCTTACTGTTATCTGTTGGATGATGTTGCCTAGGTCTTCACCCTTTAGTTATGAGTTTAGCATAAGTAAAAAATGGTTGTATAATGATTTGCACGCCCCTTTTAACTATGCCCTACGCAAAAGTCCCGAGCAACTTATTGCTCGTAGGCAAGAAATACTATCGACTACTCCAATTTACGTAAATAAGATAAACGATAAAAATACGGAGTTACAATTAGCTCAGTTTCAAAAACTGGTAGAGGCGCACCTAATGCAAAGCCAAAATTATACTGATACTGTAATTGCCACAGGACTAGTAAAGTATATAATTACAAAAAGAAATAGAGGGATATTGCCCACAGAAGAGCCAGACTTGCCCTATGTGAATAGGTTGGTAATATTAGAGCCAGAACAAATTAGCCAGCCAGTAAATAAGTATTTGACTAATGCTAACTTCTTAAAATTATTACAAGACACGCTTTCAATTCTGAAAATACCGCTAGACAGCAATCAGTTGCTAGACAGGATAACTGAGGCAAACCTGACCCTAAATAGAGAGCGAATAAATAAAACGAAAGACCAAAGACTGAAAGCCATAAGTGACAATGAGGGTATGGTAAATAAAGATGAATTGGTAATAGCTAGGGGAGAGGTAATTAGTGCCGAGAAATTTCAAAGGTTAGACAGTCTAAGGCGCGAAATGGCCGAGCATAAAATATACAGTTGGCAAAATGGGATAGGTTACGCTGTTGTAATTCTAATGTTGATGATACTATATGGCGTGCAGCTGTATATGCATCATAAAGAAATGCTTACAGAGTTAAGTAGGATACTTTTAATAATGGTGTATGTGTTGACCTTTACAGGAGCTACATCGCTAATGGTGACAGGAATACCCTATGCTATTTATAATATTCCCTTCATACTCGCCCCGCTGGTACTGAATACCTTTTTTAAGTCTCGACTTGCGATAATGACCCATATGCTTATCATATTAATATGTGCATTAATGGTCCCGTCACCCTTTGACTTTGTGTTGACTCAACTATGTGCTGGTTTGGTGGCCATTGCTACGCTTGAGCATTTTAGATACACTACTAGATTTTTCTTAGCAGCTGTTAATTCTTATATTACCTGCATCATATTCTATGTAGGGCTTACCTATATGAGGAGCAGCGTGATAAGCGAACCAATTTGGATGCCTATATTGTGGTACACGGGTAGTTTTGCATTAACGTTGTTAGTTTATCCACTTATTTATCTGAATGAAAGAATATTTGGCGGGGTTAGTGACATTAGACTTAGAGAATTAGCTGATATAAATCGACCCTTACTTAGGGAATTGGTGGTTAAGGCGCAAGGTACCTTTCAACATAGCGTACAAGTAGCTAATCTAGCAGAAACTGTAGTAGAATCTATAGGAGGCAATAGCCTTTTGACAAGAATCGGAGCATTATACCACGATATCGGAAAACTATATAAGCCTGAATACTTTATAGAAAATAACTCAAGTAGGAGCGATGCTAGTAAAATGCTGAAAGACGATGGTTTAAGCGATGTTGAACACGCCAACTTAATCATTCAACACGTTAGTAAAGGTGTAGAATTGGCTGAGCAAAATGGCTTACCTGCTGAAATAGTAGATTTCATCAGAACACATCACGGAACTACAAGGGTTGAGTATTTCTACAGGCAACATCTAAAGGAAAATGAGAATGGTGCACTAGATGAAAATGTGTTTAGATATCCTGGGCCAAAACCTCAAACTTTTGAGCAAGCCATATTAATGATGGCAGATAGTTGTGAAGCAGCCAGTAGAAGCTTGAAAAATCCATTAAAGATTGACATCGAAAACTTAATTGATGACATCATAGATGCTAAGCTAAGGGACCATCAATTTGATGAGGCAAATATTACTTTGTCTCAAATAAATCAAGCTAGAATAATTTTAAAACTACAGCTAAGCAGTATATACCATACTAGGGAGGCTTACCCTGATGCACCTAAGGAGGAGCAGGATTTCTAATATTATGCTTAAGTTACGAAGTCTATAATTCTGAATTTTCCTAATTATATTTATCACCGAATTACCGAAAAAGAGCGATGGAAACGACTAGTGAACAAGATCAAGTAAATGATAACCGCTTATTCAGCAAGAGAGTACCAGCGGGAAAAAGGACTTATTTTTTTGATGTAAAAGAAACCCGTAATAATGACATTTTCATTACGGTATCTGAGAGCAGAAGAAGATATGATGGCAAAGGGTTTAGTAAATCGGTTATTCATCTGTACAAAGAGGATTTTCTAAAATTTGCAGATGGGCTAATTGATACCATCGACTATGTTAGGCAAGAATTACTACCTGATTTTGACTATGAGAATCCTGTATATCCTACAAAAAACGGCTTCGGAAATGAAGAGTGGTCTAATGAAGAATATAGTGGTAATAATTACGATGTAGAGAAATTGGAGGAGGCAAAGGAAATGTCTGAGGAGAATGTTATAGAGGCGGACTAATATGAAATATTCAATCACAATTGTGGCATTTACTGCCCTTTTCAGTCTTATTTATATAAATACATCACTAGCTGATGCAATGCTGAAGTTTAAAGAACCTGCAAAAACCAAAATATTAGATTCAAGCTTTGTTATAGAAGTAGCAGATAGCCTTGAAGATGACTTAGCTAGGACTACAGCACCAAGGGTTATTTCGGGTTGGGCACATAGTAATCCCCATCAGATTGACTATTTCAAATACAGGCTAAAACAGTATAAGTCTTATACAGTTTACATTATTTACCCAATTCAAGCTACTTCTTGCTCACCTGTGGCTATGTTGAGTAAAATGGAGTATCCTGCAAAGTTTTTCAGACCATTTGGTAGATCAGACGTGAATGCTTATAGATTTACTGTAGAAGATGGTCTTTTTAATGAACCACCTCTACTTAGACTGGGCATTAATAATGAAAGTGACGCTATCGTACCGTTCTATTACTCGGTATACGAGTTGTAATTTTCTTTTATATAGCATAAAAAAAGCTGCATATCTTATTAGGTACGCAGCTTTTGTATGTAAAGTGAATTAATATTATTTCCTATTGCCAAAAAAGCGAAGTAGAAATAAAAACAGGTTTATAAAGTCAAGATATAGGGTGAATGCTCCCAATATTGGTGCATTGTTTTTAATATTTCCTTCCTCGTGGTTTACTTCAACGGCCATAGCTTTCAGCTTTTGTGTATCATACGCAGTAAGTCCCATAAATAGAAAAACGCCAATAAAGCTAATGATGTAATCAAATAGTTCGCTTTGTAGAAACATATTGACTAACAATGCTATAAAAACACCTATAATTGCACCAAAAAATAATCCCCTCATTCCACTCATATCGTATTTAGTAGTATAGCCAATTACACTCATAGCGAAAAATGTACCTGCAGTAACCCCAAAAGTGGTTAACAGACTGTCACTACTGTATATAAAGCAAATAGGACTAAAAAAGATACCCGTCAAAACTGTATAAGCAATAAAGCTAGCCACAGACGTGGAATAACTCATAGTACTGATACGCGATGTGATGAAAAAAGTAATACCCAGTTGCAACAACATAATCGCAATAAAGCCAAGTCTATTAGAAAATACCAACTGCAAGAATGCTTCATTGGTACCCAAATAACTTGCCAATAAACCAGTTAAAAGTATTCCTACACCCATCCAAGTGTACGTTTTGTTCATAAAGCTGGTTTGGATGTCCCTTACCTGCTCCTCGCTGTATGTAGGTATATCTTGTGCCAAATCAACTGGGCTTGTATCATTAGATATTCTACCCTCTAACCAATTGTTTTCCATAATTTATATAACATATTAATATCTAGGTTTGATTCAAAGTTGAGAAAAATATTTCAATCAGGAATATTAATTTTTCTATTTCTGTTCTTTATTTGAACAATAATATTACCTGGTGGGGATTTCATTATTGAATGCAACAATTTTATTCTAGTATGCCACAATTGCTGCTTTATGCTGATTCCAATATGTTTTCTATAGCTTTCGGCTACTTCTTTTAGTCCAGGCTCTATACGTTGCTCACTCACCCCGCCAGGTGTAAAATAAACTAGCGGTTCATTCAGAAATACAAATGGTTCATTAGCTATACGTACCAAAAAATCATAGTCCATAGCTATCTTCTTATCCTCTAGAAAAAGTCCATATTTGGTATATAAATCTTTGTAAACAAACATAGTAGGGTGTCCTATGGTGCGCATTCCTCTATATAATTTGGTTCGTTCATAGCTATTACCACTTACCAACCAAATACCGCCTCTATACTGGGCATATTTACCGTGAAGCCATTTAGCACCAATATTTTCTTTAAATGCTGCTGTTACGTGGCGCAAAACGCATTCGTTATAGTAGTAGTCACCACTATTATGTATATGAATAATATCGCCTTTGCTGTGTTGGACACCCTTATTAAACGCATCGCTAATTCCTCGGTCAGGCTCGTGAATACTATGCCTATAACTTGGCTGTGGGCTGTTGCGTATCCAGTTTTTTATTTCATCGTTTTTACTTCCATCTATTATCCAATGCTCATAGGGTAGTTGTAACTGTGCATCAAGGTGTTGACAGGTCAGTTTCAATTCCGCTAGGTTATTAAAGCAAATAGTTACGACGCTAATATGGGGATCAGTCACAAATAAATAACGATTTATTCAGGCAAAAGTAAAACAATGAAGGGAGCCAATTGCTTAGTTGAAATAACTTTGCGCCTGTGAAGAATAAGATTTTAACTTCTATACTACTCATATTAAGTACAGTTCAATTATCTGCACAAGATAAAGTTGAGGCATTTAGACAGACTGTGCGAGGTACAATCATAGCCCTTGAAACGCAACAGCCAATAGCAAATGCCTTTGTTTATATAGCAGATGTAGAGCCAATTCTATCTACTAAAACAGACAGTATGGGAACATTTAGCATAATTAATGTACCGATAGGTAGGCACGATATTGTAATCAAAGCTGCTACATATAAGTCTATAGTTATGAAGGCATACACCATAAACTCTGGCAAACAGGTGGTGTTAAATATCGAAATGCAAGAAAATGTAACTTCAACAGAGGTAGAAGTAAAAGCAAATAAAGGGCAAAGTTTAAATGATATGGCAGCCGTAAGTGCTAGGCAGTTTTCAGTCGAGGAGACAAATAGATATGCGGGTTCATTCGGCGACCCAAGTAGAATGGCAGCAAACTATGCTGGTGTGCAAGGGGCAAATGATACTAGGAATGATATAATAATTAGGGGTAATTCCCCAGCAGGATTGCTATGGAGATTAGAAGGTGTAGATATTCCGAATCCAAACCATTTTAGTCAACAGGGTACTACTGGTGGTCCCGTTAGCATACTTAACAATAATACATTAAGCAACAGCGATTTTTTTACTGGCGCATTTCCAGCAGAGTATGGCAATGCCACAAGTGGTGCATTCGACTTAAGATTAAGAAATGGTAATAACCAAAAGTTTGAGTTTACCGGTCAAATAGGCTTTAATGGGGTAGAAGGAATGGCTGAGGGACCTTTTAGTAAAAAGTCTAAGGCTTCTTTTCTTATAAATTACAGGTATAGCGTTCTTGGATTGTTTGAATTTGTTGGAATTAACTTAGGACCTGCTGGCACGCCAAAATATCAAGACTTAACTACCAAAGTAAATGTACCGTTAGGGAAGGGACATAGTTTGCAATTTTTCTCTATTGGTGGTATTAGTAGCATTGCCATTTTTAACAGCAAGCGTAAAAAAGAAAACTCAAGTTATGGTCTAGCGAATAGCGATATAAAATATGGAACTGATATGTTAGCTGCTGGTATTACCTATCAACACCCAGTAGGCAAATCTGGGTATTTTAAGCATATATTTAGCTATGGGGTAGATAGAAAAAGGTCGTCAACAGAGACTGTGAGAAGTACATCATCGTACTTGTCATTTGGCGATACAACCCTGTATGTAAGAAATGCCTATCACGGTATATACAATGTAAGACTCAACCCAAAGCAAAATTTAAGGACGGGTGTGATATTTACCAAAATTAATTCTGATGTAAGGCAACAATATTTTGATACGCTGTACAATAAATGGATTGAACTAACGAATATTAAGGGAAACTCTTACCTGCTACAAGTTTACGCTCAACAGAAGTGGCGTGCTACAAATAAGATGAATGTGCTGGGTGGTGTTCAGTATTCACAATTTATGTTGAATAATACCAATGTTATTGATCCTAGGTTAGGTATTCAATATCAAATAAATGATAAAAATAAATTGAGTTTTGGTTATGGACTTCACGGGCAAATTCAACAATCTTATAATTATTTCTACCAATCCATAGTAGACACACCAAGCAATACATTTATTCAAACGAATAAGAATCTAAAATTTCTGAGAAGTCACCACTTTATCGGGGGTTATGACTTGCAAATAGGTCAAAATATGAGATTTAAGTCAGAGGCGTATTATCAATACTTGTATAATATTCCTGTGAATTTGAATCCCACATCATTCAGTACCATAAATTCAGGTTCTGATTTCCTATTTGTACTTGAAGATAGTCTGGTAAACAATGGAATAGGTAGTAATGTAGGTATTGAATTTACTTTTGAGCGATTTCTTAATAAGGGATTATATTATTTGTTTACAGTTTCACTATTTGATAGTAAATATAAGGCTAGTGATGGCGAATGGCGCAATACAGCATTCAACAGTAATTATGTATTTAATGCACTAGCAGGTAAGGAGTATAAAATTGGAAAAAGAAGTTTACTTACAGTGAACCTTAGGGTAGTATGGTCCGGTGGCAGAAGGTATTCTCCTATTAATTACGAAGAAACCTACAAGAAGAACGAACTTGTCTATGACTTAGATAGAGCTTGGTCTAAGCGATATCCTGATTACGTTAAATTAGATACCAGAATTGGTTACAAACTTCAGGGCAAAAAAATAACCCAAGAATGGGCCTTAGATGTTGCAAATACAACAAATAGAAAAAATGTATTAAATCAAGTATTTGATAGAAATAAGGGAACCGTAAATACGGAATATCAGTTGGGAATACTTCCAGTAGTTACCTATCGCATTCAGTTTTAAAACTTAAAATTGTGCAACTGTACTGCCAAATTCAACGCATAACAGAGGCAGATAGATAGTTAAGTTTAATGCCTTCAACATCAACGGTGTTTATAGTGCCAATTGTCGTAACTCTTGCCTCATTTACGCTATTGTTCTTACAAAATATTAGAAAAGACTTTAGCTTGCTTGGATTAGAGTGATTTAAGTTACTCCACTTTATTTGTGCTATATTATTAAGTTTAAAATATGAGCGTGAGATACCAATACCTTATTTCAAATTTCTAACATAAATACACAATTTTTATTAAAACTAATGCCCCAATGGTAGTTAATTTTTATAAAAAAGCTGTAATTAGTACCTTTAACAAAATTATAGGAATTAATATTTATAGCGACGCTTTACCCTTTGGCTAATTCCAGCTAAAATCTCATAAGGTATGGTATTGCAAGCCTGAGACAAATTTTTGACAGAATATTCTGGTCCAAATATTAAAACTTGGTCATTTTCTTTCACTGTTGGTATGTTAGTTATATCTATCATACACATATCCATACATATATTGCCAACAGTAGGTGCTAAGTAATCTCCAATTTTAACTGAGAATTTACCATTGCCTGCACTTCTTTTTAGTCCGTCTGCATAGCCTATGGGTATGGTGGCAATTTTCATTTCTTTACCTGCTATAAAGCCTCTGCTATAGCCTACAGATTCCCCTATACTTACATTTTTTATTTGACTGATTTGGCTAGTTAATGTACCAATTTCTATAAGCTGGCTATCAATTACTTCACTTGGGTCTATACCATATAGTCCTATGCCCAATCTCACCATTTCATAGCTGGCAATACCTCCATAATTAGCAATACCAGTGCTGTTAAGTATGTGCCTGGTAATGGGGTAATTAAAAGCATCAATTATTTGACTTGCCATTATATTAAATCGAAAAATCTGCAACATCGTAAACTCGTGATATTCAAGTTGGTCACTGCTGCTTAAATGTGACATTATTGATTGCACGTGAATCAGGTTACAGGAATTTATTAACTGGATGCATTCAGGAATTTCATTTGTAGTGATGCCCAGTCTGTTCATACCTGTTTCCAGTTTCAGGTGAATTTTAATTGGTGACATTTCAATTGGCTGCGATTGTAGAAATGAAACAAATGCTACCAGTTGACTAATACTGTAAATTTCTGGCTCTAAATGGTTTCTTACTAGGGCTGCAAATGCATTCTCATTGACATTCATTACCATAATTGGCAATTGATGTACCTGTTTTCTTAGTTCAACACCTTCATCTACATAGGCTACTGCTAAATAATCTATAGAGTGCCTAGCTAATGTAGTTGCTATTTCATAACTACCTGCGCCATAACTATATGCTTTTACCATCGCCATCAGCTTGGTCGAATTGGGAATCAGCTTTCTATATACTCGCAGATTATCAACCATTGCTGTTAAATCAATATCCAGAATGGTATTGTGTGTTTCATTTTGTAAGCGTTCGGCTATTTTATTTAAGTAAATATTAGCTGGTCCCTTTATTAAAATATCGCACTGCTTTATGTTTTCAAAAGGGTACTCAGTTAAACATACTTCTACATTTGGGTAATTGATATAGCTAAAAAAGTAAGGGCTTAGATTTATAGAATTTGGTCCAATATATATAGCTGTAATACCTTTATTTTCAAATCTTTTTAGATTATTCTGCAGTTCTTTTTCATCTATTTTACTTTCATTAGAAAAGCTAAATATGGCCAGTTTGCTGTTGTTTTTTCCATTATTTAGTAAGTGATAAATAGAGTTAGATATCGAAAACAAATCACCTGAATAGATATCTGTTAATAAGGTTGATCCGTTAATGGCAGAAGTAAATCGCATTCTGCCCTGCAGTGGAATTATTTGGTTTGCAGCAGCTACGGCTTTACTTTTATCTATGGGTAAAGAGAATATAAAGCATAAGGCTAGCGATATATTTTGGTAGAAGTATCCATCAGAATTTAGATTTACAAACCACGATTCAACATTATGATTTCTGTTAAGTTCTACGAGTGATATTTTGAAATCAACAATACCTGCACGATAAGCAGAGGTAATATTTGACTGATGATACTGAACTTCTGCTGCCTCATTATTTAATTGTAATAGCGTAATTTCAGCATTAGAGTCATTGATTTGGGGTGACTCATTATTTAAAAATAGCCTTTTACTGTTCTTAAACAACTTGTATTTTTCAGCAATTAGCTCTTCTTTATTGTTGAAATTTACCAAATGGGCATCACCTATCGAGCTAATTATTCCTATGTCAGGTTTAATTATTTCTTCCAGCTTGTCCATATCCCCTTTATGGCTAATGCCTGCCTCAATAATTGAGTATTCTGTGCTTAGATTAAGCATTGCAATACTGTAGGTCACACCCAATAAACTATTATAGCTACCTGGGCTAACGTAATGGTTTATATTTAGTTGGTTTAGTATTTGGTCTATGTACTCCTTTACTATCGTTTTACCATTACTACCCGTTATGCCTACTACTGTACCCGTATAAATACTGCGCTTGTACTTGGCAATTGGTATCAGACCACTTAATTCTGAAATTGTACTTAACCAATAGTTAACATCTGGTCTAGTAGTAATCGGGGTATCTGCCCTTGATATTAGGAAGTTTCTAATTCCCAATTCGTAAGCCTGTTCTATGAAATAGTGGCCGTCTCTCCTATCCTGCAGTGCAACAAATACTGCCTGGTGTACAGCAGCAGGTACGTCTCTAGTGTCAAAGCAGATGTAATTTAATTTCACATTATTACTGACTTGATGTGGGGCACCAGCTAATATTTGTGTGATATCCTCAGCAAATAGGTTTAACATAGTTTTTAAATAAACGTATGCTAAAGTAAAGCTTATAAAATAAATCAAGGAAAAAACTCATATCATAACGGATTATAAAATGCTCTAAATATTTTTATATTCTGCTATTTTCGGACTATTATTTCGCTTTACTCAATATAAATGGATTGCCTACTTGATGTAGTTCAGCTTAATTTGCTAGTTAACTACATAATAATTACCTAATAGATAGTATGTTGGCATTTTTTTTATGTATATATCTATTATGTACCCTTTTGATTGGATTGTGGGCTTCTCGACGTGTAAAAAATAATACAGACTATCTGGTTGCAGGTAAAAGTTTACCCTTATACTTAGAGATTGGGACTCTATTTGCGACTTGGTTTGGGGCAGAGACTGTGCTAGGTTCTAGTGCTACTATGTATGAGTCTGGTTTAAGTGGGGTAACAGAAGAGCCATTTGGTGCCTCGCTTTGCTTATTTCTTGTTGGGGCCTTATTCGCTAGGCGTCTATATAGATTAAATGTATTGACCTTAAGTGATTTCTATAAGCAGAAGTTTGGCGGTTGGAATGAAAGCCTGTCTGCCGTTATTATGATTGTTAGTTATTTTGGTTGGATTGCTGCTCAATTTTTAGCTATTGGGGTGGTAATCCACCTTATAGTACCAGAACTTAGTTTGGGTTTGGGCATTGCTATCGGTGCTTTATTAGTCTTTATTTATACTTTTTTTGGGGGTATGTGGAGCATCAGTACTACGGAC
>JAWXCF010000009.1:0-33999 GCA_034440515.1 Bacteroidota bacterium | reverse complement strand
GCCCAATATTCCCTACTGCTGCCTCCCGTAGGAGTCGGGCCCGTGTCTCAGTGCCCGTGTGACTGATCATCCTCTCAGACCAGTTACCCATCGCAGCCTTGGTGAGCCGTTACCTCACCAACAAGCTAATGGGACGCATGCCCATCTCTATCCGCCGGAGCTTTAATCATAAAACGATGCCGTTTCATAATACTATGGGATATTACTCCAGGTTTCCCCGGGCTATTTCCCAGATAAAGGTAGGTTGCATACGTGTTACGCACCCGTACGCCGCTTTCCATAAACCGAAGTTTACTTATCGCTCGACTTGCATGTATTAGGCCTCCCGCTAGCGTTCATCCTGAGCCAGGATCAAACTCTCCATTGTATAAAATCTTAATGTATTCAGATATATACCGCGTTCTATTGACTTACCTATCTTCTAAATTCTTCTAAAGATCTAATTTCAGTACCTGTGTACCGAATGTATTTTCAATTAAACTTTTTGATTACTCAAATCATTTAACTTATGTTCTCAATAACTGTTCGTGATTGGGATGGCAAAGTTACTAAATTGTTAACTAATACCAAATAAATTTACAAGTTTATTTTTTTAAACTTATCGTTAATATTTGAACTTTTAAATTCTGCAATCAACCTTTATTATCACTCATCTAAATAATGAGGTGCAAAGGTAAGATAATTAAATTATCAAAATCAAATAAATTAACATTTATTATTTCTTTTAATAATGTTTGCTTCACATTGCTGTTTGTAAACACGCTTAAAATTTCTTCCCAACAAATAATGAACTTAAATTTTCTCAACTCGCTTTCGAATTGGGACAGCAAAGGTACTACTTATATTTAAATTACCAAATAAAATATTAAATATTATTTGATGTTTATTTTAAATCCCAACCTTTACTAATGCCCTTTCGTTTAAGGGAGAGCAAAGGTAAGAAAGCTTTTTTATAAACCAAACAAATCGTAAAATTTATTTTTATTACCGCCTCAACTCAATAACTAATGATCTTATTTACTCCCCTCTTTCAGTCAAAAGGGAGAGCAAAGGTAAGAGTACTTTTCATATATGCAAGCTTTCATCTCACTATTATTTAGAATAATGTGAATTACCCAATATATACATACGTTTACACCTCTATTATATAGTTTCATATAATCATCTATGCTAAGATATCTACACTATAGGTTTATAAATTATTTAATATCACTAATTGTAACTAAGGATGCCTAATCCATACCAAAAACTGCAATACTAGATATCAATATTACTTACCTTTGCACGAAGTTGAAATGACTAAATGAGATATTCAATCAAGGTTCTAGCTGTTCTACTGTTTGCAGTTTTGTTGAATAGTTGTAGCTTATTTGTTAAGAGAGACCAATACATACTATGGAGGGATGTTTCAAAAGATCCAAAGGCCATAATGGAGTTAGAAAGTATGAATACAGATTCTTTAACTAACTCATCTGTAAAAATAATGCCTTTTGACGTTTTAGACATTAGACTAGTACAAACTACAGAGGGCTTCACTAAAATATTACAAGCAACAGCAGAGGGTATTGCAACAAGCAATACACCCCAGGGGGGGGGCGGCGCAAGTGGATATTTATCTGGGTTTCTCGTAGATCAAGAGGGCAACATTAACTATCCGGTTATTGGAAAAGTTGCAGTAAGAGGACTATCAATTATAGAAGCTAGAGATGCAATTAAAGTAAGAATAAGTGAATATATGCTGGACCCATTTATTGAGGTTAAATTTCTGTCATTTAAAGTAACAATATTAGGTGCTGTGAATAAACCAGGCACCTATACTATTCCAAATGAACGAGCTAACATTATAGAAGTTTTAGGTTTAGCAGGTGACATTAATGAATTTGCTAATATCAACAATATACGTGTAGTGAGGGGTGATCCAAAGAATCCAACAATACTATATATAAATTTATCTCTAATATCGTCTATCGGTAAGCCAGGGTATGCATTAATGCCAAACGACGTAATATATATAGAGCCAACTAAACGAAAATTTACTCTAGCAAACTTAGAGCTTACCACTATATTCTTATCTTTTGTAAACTTAGCAGTTGTAGTAGCTACTCTAATAATAAGCGCAAGAAGATAACAAATCTATTTCAATTATACTAATGCAAAAAAACGAGAACTCATTTGATATTAAGAAGATAATAGGCTTTGTATTAAACAATCTCCTGCTTTTCATAACATTTATTGTCGGATCAATTGTTATTTCTTACTTCTTAAATAGATACTCTGAGTCCGTATATACAATGCACAGCAATATGTATTATGGTGGTGGTAGCAATAGGCAGAATGGTGCAATAAGTGCTCCCAGCGATGTAATAGGCGATATCAGCTTTAATCAAAAAAATCCAATTGAAGATGAGCAAATCAAAATAATGTCATTAACTGTAATGGAGAGAACTTTAGATGAGCTTGATTTAAACATTTACTATTACTCAGAGGGTAAAGTTAGAAATAATGATTTATACCTAAGTTCTCCATTTATAGCTAAAGTTCAAGTCTTAGATAATAAGGCATTTAAAGCAGCATTCAAGGTTAAAATATTAGACAAAAAAAAGTATCAACTTGAAATTGTATTAGGAAAAAAATCAATTAAAAACACTTATGTGTTTGGAGATTCTATTAAGAATGAATACTTTACTGGAGTCCTAACCTTACAAGACAAAATAGTAGAATCAGGTTCATTACTAGAAATTATTAATTCTCAATACTACTTTAAAATAAATGATAAGTACAGCTTAGCCAGCCACGTAATTGGGTCTATCAATGTAAAACCAGTAGGTAAAAGCAGCGTTTTATTGCTTTCTATAGAAGAAAACGTTGTAGAAAGGGGTGTCGACATCTTAAATAAATTGATGGAAGTGTATATAGATCAACAGGTTAAAGAGAAATCAAGTTATGCAAACCAAACCATCAATTTCATTAATCAACAGATAAAATTTGTAGGTAAAAATCTTGATTCATCAGAAAGAAACGTAAAAGACTTTAAGAATCAGAAAAGTAATGTTCTATTGGCTGCTGATGCTAAAGACGTTTATATACAACTAACTGAGATTGATGAAAGACTTTTAACAATCAAAATTGAACAAGAAAATCTATCTTATATTAAGGAGTACATAGAGAACAACAAGAAAATCGAGCTAATTGCTCCAAGTGCTTTGTCAATTACAGATCCATTCCTTTCTAAGTTACTAATTCAATACAATGAGTTATTACAAAAGAGACAAGACTATTTAAAAGTCGTTCCGTTAACTTCTCCACTTTTGAAAAAACTAGATTCAGAAATTGGCAAAATTCAAAAGTCATTGCTTGACAACATCAAAACCAACAAGAAAGGTAGAGATATAGTTACTAGAGATTTAGTAGAAAAACAAAATAAATTAGAATCTCAATTAAAGGCATTGCCTGGAGAACAAATGGAACAAATAAAGATAGAACGTGGATTTAAAATAACTGAAGAACTATATCAATACCTACTCCAGAAAAAATCTGAAGCTGAAATTGCAAAGGCCGCAATTGTGCCAGACCACAGTATAGTAGATAGGGCTGAACTGGATGGCAAAATAAAGCCAGATACTAAACGAAATTTCATAATTGCAATACTATTAGGGCTGACGATTCCCGCACTGATAGTGTATATAAAAACACTTCTAATAAGTACTGTTAAATCTAGGGGACACTTAGAGAAAAATACTGATATTCCTGTATTGGGTATGGTTGGTCATAATAATAAAACTAATGCTTTGGTTGTACAGAACAACCCTAAAAGTGTAATAAGCGAAGCCTATAGGTCTATTAGAACCAATCTTCAATACATATTGCCTAATAATGAATCCCAGTGTAAAGTGATATTGTTAAGCTCTATGATAGGTGGAGAAGGTAAAACATTTAATGCCATCAATCTTTCTAGTATTTTAGCAGTAACTAATAAAAAAGTAGCATTACTAGGGTTAGACCTTCGCAAACCGAAACTCCACATAGAGTTTGATATTAATAATGATATAGGACTAAGTCAACTGCTAATAGGAAAAGTTGGGATTGAAGAGGTGAGGAAACCAACCATAATTAAAAATCTGGACCTCTATCCAAGTGGTCCAACCCCGCCCAACCCAGCAGAGCTGATAACTAGTGATAAAATGGAGGCTCTAATAGCCGAATTAAAGACTCAATATGACTTCATAATAATAGATACTCCGCCTATAGGTCTGGTCACAGATGCTAACATATTAATGAAATATGCAGATGCAAGTATATTTATAGTTAGAGAGGGTTATACCAAATTAGAATACATTAGGTCACTAGACAATCAAGTAAACGACCCGAATCATAGAAAATCATATATTATATATAACGATGCTGCAATAGGCGGTAAAGGGTATGGTAAAGGCTACGGCTACGGCTATGGCTACGGATATGGTTACGGTTACGGCTATGGATACGGTTACTATGAGGAAGATCATAAACGTAATAAAGGATTAAAAGGAATATTCAATACTCTTAAAAATATAATTAGACCTAAAAAAAATGCTTAATAAACTTCACGCTAAAGAAAACTCAATTGCAGTAATTGGCCTAGGTTATGTTGGTTTACCAATAGCTCTAGAATTTGCTAGAAAATTTCGCGTCATTGGTTTTGACATAAAACCTGAGAGAGTGGAAATGTTGAAAAATAAACAAGACCCTAGTTTTGAATTAGAGCCTGAAGCTTTTGATGGCACTGATATTACGTTTACAGCAAACATAGAAGATCTTAGGGAAGCACATTTTTACATTGTTGCAGTACCTACTCCTATTGATGTTCATAATCAACCTGACTTAAGGCCACTTATAGGTGCAAGCCATACAGTAGGTAAAGTTTTAAAACAGGGAGACTATGTAGTATATGAGTCAACAGTATATCCCGGCTGTACAGAGGAAGATTGCGTACCTATATTAGAAGCAGAGTCAGGGTTAAAATTTATTACAGACTTCAAAGTAGGTTATAGTCCTGAAAGGATTAACCCAGGTGATAAGGAACATACCATCACCAACATTTTAAAAATAGTATCTGGTTGCGATGCAGAAAGTCTAGAAGTAGTTAGCGATGTTTACTCTACCATAGTAATTCCTGGTACGCACAAGGCTAGTTCAATAAAAGTAGCAGAAGCGGCTAAGATTATAGAAAATACTCAAAGGGATCTAAATATTGCACTAATGAACGAATTGTCGTTGATATTCCACAGAATGAACATCAATACATTCGACGTACTAGAGGCAGCTGGGACTAAGTGGAACTTCCTAAAGTTTTTCCCGGGTATGGTAGGAGGTCACTGCATTGGTGTTGACCCATACTATCTAACTTATAAAAGCAATACTCTAGGCTACCACGCACAAATCATATTAGCTGGTAGAAATACCAACGACAATATGGCTGCTTGGGTAGCTGGTGAAACAATAAAACTACTTTCAGCTAAAGACAAAGCAGCACACCAAAGTAGAATATTGGTAATGGGTGCTACCTTTAAAGAAAATGTAGCTGATGTAAGAAACAGTAAAGTTGCGGACCTAGTTAAAACTCTTAACGAATTTAGATCGACAGTTCACGTAGTTGACCCACACGCATCAAAAGAAGAATTCTTGCACGAGTACGGAATACCAATGGTAGATGGCCCGCAGGGTAAATATGATGCCGTAATAGTTACAGTACCACACAGAGAATATTTGAATCTAACACAAGAAGACTTCAAAGCTTTACTAAACGAGGATACTAACATATTGGTAGATTTAAAAGGAATATATAGAAACAAGGTTGACGAATTAACCCACTGGACTCTATAACAAAAACCTATTATAATTAACCTAACTAAATAGACAGTTTATGATTTCAACAGAAAGCCTGTCTGGAAAACGGATATTAGTAACTGGTGCAGCCGGCTTTATCGGGTTTCACGTATGCCTGCAACTAACGCAACTTGGAGTGCACGTACTAGCAACTGATAACATTAACGATTATTATCAGGTTGATTTAAAACACGGCAGACTTAGAACTTTGGGACTAGACCCTAAATCATTATCTGAGCATAACGATACGCTACACAGTACAAACGGATTGATATTTATAAAGGCAGACTTAGAAGATAGCTTTGCTATGGAAAATCTGTTTAGCAATCACGGTCCAGTTGATTTTGTTATTCATTTAGGTGCACAAGCTGGGGTACGATATTCTTTGCAAAACCCAAGGGCGTATGCAGATAGTAATATTACTGGTTTTCTAAATGTTTTAGAAGGCTGTAGGCTCCACGAAATTCAGCATTTAATATTTGCTAGTAGTTCATCTGTTTATGGTATGAATGCAAGTATTCCTTTTACTGTAGCTGATCATACAGATCACCCAGTATCATTTTACGCTGCTACTAAGAAGGCCAATGAGGTGATGGCACACAGTTACAGCCACTTATATAATATACCGACCACTGGTTTAAGATTTTTTACAGTATATGGACCTTGGGGCAGACCAGATATGGCGCCTTACCATTTCACTAAGCAAATACTAGAGGGTAATGAAATACAGGTATTCAATAATGGGGATATGTACCGTGACTTTACCTATATAAATGACATAGTAGAAAGCATTATAAGATTGATACCCGTATTACCAAGTAAACCCAGAGAGAGCAACGAACATATGAATAGTACAGCTCCCTATGCATTGCATAACATTGGTAATAACAGCCCAGTAAAACTAATGGACTTTATAAAAGCTATAGAGAATGCAACAGGTAGAACTGCCATCATAAAGTTTCTACCTATGCAGGCAGGTGATGTACAACGAACTTATGCAGATGTAGAAAGTCTAATACAGGCCACGGGCTTTAGACCTAAAACTACGGTGCAAGATGGTATGAATGCTTTTGTAAATTGGTATAGAGAGTATTATAAAATTTAATAGATAAAAATCATAATTGTTAATTCACCCGTCCTACTTTATATCCTCTCTCTTATCTTATAAACATTTCGCTCTGAACTGTTTCGGCCTATCATTTCTCCTATAAAGCCCGCTAAAAACATCTGCACCCCTATTATCATCATAGTTAAGGCTATATAGAAACTCGGCTTATCTGTTATGTCTCTAGCGTGTGGGTTATTTATATTTATCAATTTGTAAACTATAAGCCAAATAGTGGCAGCCAAGCCAGTAAATGTGGATAGCAATCCTAAAAGTCCAAAGAAATGCATTGGCTTTTTTCCAAACCTAATCATAAAGCTAATGCTCATTAAGTCTAGCAAACCATTTACAAATCTGTTTAGTCCAAACTTACTCTTACCATATTTTCTAGCCTGATGACTAACTACTTTCTCTGTTATTCTTTTGAATCCAGCATCTTTAGCCAATATGGGTATGTATCTGTGCATTTCTCCATATACTTCTATGCTTTGCACTACAGGTAGGGCATAAGACTTTAATCCGCAGTTGAAGTCGTGCAGATATATGCCTGACATTTTTCTAGTAGCCCAATTAAATAGTCGTGTAGGAATGGTTTTACTTAATGGGTCATACCTTTTCTGTTTCCATCCACTTACTAGGTGATAGCCTTGCACAGTAATCATTCTATATAATTCAGGTATTTCTTCAGGACTATCTTGCAGGTCTGCATCCATAGTTATCACTACTTCACCCTCTGCTATAGCAAATCCTTCGTTTAGAGCTGCACTTTTACCATAATTTCTGGTAAATCTAATACCTCGAACCGTGCCGTATTCTTGACTTAAGTTTTCTATTACCTTCCAGCTTTCATCCTCACTACCATCGTCTATCATTATCACTTGGTAACTATAGGCATTTACCTTCATCACTTGGTCTATCCATCGCATTAGCTCAGGCAAAGACTCCTCTTCATTAAATAATGGGATAACTACAGAAATATTCATAATAATACAACTAGCAAAGTACGGCGATAGACTATAAAGCTAAAAGCTTTTTGGGTTTTCTTTTTTATATTAGTGAAAAGTGGTATTTTTTTTAGCCATTACAATACCCAATCTTGATTTATAAAAAATATATAAGCATTTACTTTACTTATAAATGGTATTCTGATTAATCTAAGATTTTTACAATTACTACTTCTTATTATCTGTTCTGGCTATTGAGGACGTGATCAAAACAGGGACCAGACTAAATAAAATGTACAATACCCCGCCAATAATAATCGATTTTATAAAGGAACCATTGTCTGCTTCTTTATAAGCTTGTATCATATTGTCAAATTCGTACTGTTTTATTTTCTTTTGCTGTAGTTGGGCATTAATTAAGTCGATACTTTTTTGTCGACTAATTTCTACTAATTCGGGATCTATTTTGGTAAGTAACACATATAGCCAAATGCTATAAACTATATAGGCAAGTATAAATGTTGCTATGCCTACCACTACACCTTCTGCAAATACCAATCTTTTTCCATTAGCCCGCTTGTAATACAATATTGAAAAGATACTACCTGCCATAATACCCAAAATTGGTATTAGCGATTTATCAAACATCGTTTTTCTATCTGATTGCCATAATCCTAATGATAAGATTATACTAATCATACCCACTAAAATGCCCGCTGTAATGATGAATTTATAAAACTTACTCAATTATTTATTTATAAGATTGTATTAAATTTTGACTTGCTACTATTCCCCTACTTATAGTACCTAATACCCTACCTGTAAAACTATGACCAAATATGGGTGTATTTCTACTTTTACTCCGATTCCTATTAGCATCAAATGCATAATTCTCATTAGTATTGAACCAAACTAAGTCTGCATTTGCACCCACTTCTATATTTCTGTTCGGTATTCTTAATGCCTTTGCATTCCTAACCGTCAATAGTTCTATTATTTCAGGCAAATGTTTTACACCATAAATGCTTAGCAACTGATTAAATAGCGTTTGAACACCTATCGCACCGTGTTTTGCATACTCATATTCCAATATTTTGTCATCAAAACCTAAAGGTTTATGATCACTTATCACCCTGAGCCAATTGTATTTAAGTAAAGCCTTACGTAATTCTTCTCTATCATTGTCACTACCTAATGGTGGAATTACCTTATAGTTGGTATCATAATCTTGAATATATTCATCAGTATAGCACAGATGATGAATACTTACGTCAGCAGTAATGCTACAACCCAATTTAATATATTTAGAAATGATGTCTAATGACTCTGCACAAGAAACTTTGGTAAAATGGATTGGCATATTTAACATTTTTGCCAATTGACATAAGCTATTTACCTCTATAATTTCTGCCTCTTCTGGGCTTCCGCGCATTCCAAGATTCAAGCTTGTGCTGCCTTCTCTTATTAAATTTTTACCCGCCAATTGCTTATTTCTAGCTAATATCGCTAATGGCTTATACACTTGATTTACATATTCTATTGCTTTTAGTGCAAATGAATGGTCACACATTGGTGTATTTCCTGTGTGAAAACCTACTGCCCCAGCCTGAGACAATTCTAATATATCGCTAAGCGCATCACTACCTTTAGTTCTACTAATGCTGGCCCAAACGTGTGGAGATACCCCAGTTTGTGCAAATAATTGTTGAATATATTTAACATCTGCAGAAGTGCTAGTTATTGGATCATTATCAGCAGATACACCAATGTGGGTAACGCCTCCTGCTAATGCCGCTTGACTTAGGCTAAATGCCGTTTCATTTTCCTCGTTGCCAGGTTCACCTATATTTACGTAGGCATCAACAAAGCCTAATGAAACATAAGAATCTAAATAAGACCATATTTCTGGATCAGAATGTTCAATTACATCTGATTGAGCTGGAACTATGTTATAAATTACACCTTCAGCATCTACATATATATTTACCAAAGAATTATGTAAAGCGTGACCTTGACATAATAATGTGGTATTAGTTATAATTAAGTGGTGCTTAGTTTTGCTTTCCATCTTACTATTATACTTTCTATTATTAACAATACTAGGGCAGCTATAATGGCTATTTTCCACAACCAATCATCATTTTTGACTTTCTTCAATTCCACCCCTGCTTCCTTTCCATCTGTGGTGTTTATTACTTTGGCTTTATTGGCCGTGGCCCAACTGTTTACTTGTTCTATACTGGCATATTTCTGTACAGATTCTCTGCGGTCATAATTAAAAGCATATTTACCCATCAACTTACCCGCATTGTTTTGCAAGTCATATACATTAGCTTGGTTTATAATCCCTTCTGTGAATAAACTTAACTTCCCCTTTACTATTCGCTGTGGCGGATTTACCTTAAAACTATCTCTGACTAAATTAAACACATTTTCTTTAGCAGAAATGCCAGGATTCAAGCTTATATAGTTGTCTTGTCCAATATTGTAATATGGCTTCTCTAGCTTATTTGTATAAAATGCCATTCTATAAATTAAAGGAACAAATAGGCTGTTGCTTTGGAAATTTGTAAAACTCTCATTAAACGGCATCGCACAAGTATATATCCAACCAACACTATGTGCTGCTGCAGTAATAATTGGGCTACCATTATCTAGTTTCAATATATTTTGTTCTCGGCTATTGCCACTTCTATTTAGTGCATAGTACTTTGATATTTGAGGCATACTCATATTCAAAACTGGCTTTTCAAATACATTATTGAAAAATGGCAGATTTCCTGAAATTGGGGCTATACTTTGTGCAATTGCCAAACTAGTTAAGTCACCAAAAGTATTACCGCCTAATGAAGCTATATAACTACTAAAGTCTTGTGTTTGACTTGGGTTGGTATTTGGTATCACCATTACATTACCTTGCTCATCTAGAAAATCTTTAAGTTTATTAACAAGTGCCGAGCTTATGCTAGAAACCTCATTCACTATTATGAACTTGTATTTAGACAAATCCTCTCCCTCAGCTTGAGTTACACTATTGATAGTCAATTTAAATGCAGATTCGGCTTTCAATGCTCTGACTAGATATGGTGTACTTCCTCCTTGTCCTATTATTAATACTGGTATATCTGCGTTGGCTTGAAATGTTGCATATAGTTCATTATCAAACAGTGTTGAGGAATCATCTATACTTAATTGTATTTTATGGTAAGTACCTTGAGAAATAAGAATATTCCAACTTATATCTTGCATTCCATTAGCGGGTACATTATATGATATGGGTGGCTTACTAACACCGTCCAATTTTACATTAATCTTTCCAGCAGCAGCTTTTTCAACTCCGTGATTCTTAATTCGAATAATTGATTCTGAATTTAATCCTGGTTGAAATATGGGTGTGGTATACCAAATGCTATCCAAACTCAAGTTCCCAATTTTAGGACTATTTATGGGCCACACATACAACTTTAGTTTTTCATTTGCCTTTACATCTCTTAAGAATCCTTGCTGATAGTCGCCAATAATGTAAACATCAATTTGTGGTAATTCTCCAGACTTTAACTGTTCATTAGCCTTAGCTAATACTTCATTTATAGCTTTGAAATTAGGGCTAAACTCAAGTGCTTGAATTTGCATTTCACATTCCTGTTTACTTACCCAACGTTTATTAGAAAGGCTAACGTCGCTACTGATAATGAGAAATGCATCATCCTCAGCGTAATTTTTCAGTATTGCTCTGGCATTAGTTTTAGCTTGCTCTAATTTATTGGCCACCTCGCCCCCGCTTTGCATACTATAACTATTATCTAGGTAAATGATTATATGCTTGCGTATATCTGCATTGGCGTTTACTTGATTTCTAAATATAGGGAAGGCAAAAGCAGTAACCAAACTTGCTAATATCAGGCATCGAACTACCAAAAGTAACAGGTCTTTTAGTCTGTTTTTACTTTGTGTTTGTTGTTTTAGGGTTTGTAAAAAATTTACATTACTAAAGTAAATCGTCTTATACTTTCTAAAATTAAATAAGTGAATAATGACCGGAATGGCTATGCTGGCCAAGGCTATGAAAAATAGCGGATATAGGAAGGTCATTAAATTGGTAAAAAAATTATAATCTGCTGTTACAGATTGTCAACAAACAAAATTAGCAATACTATTACAAAACACGGCAAAACCAACGCCTTTTAAATAGAAATAGCCCTATACTTATCAGTATAGGGCTATTATTTATAATATCGTTTTAATCTTTAATTAGTCAATAATCAAATTGGTTATTGATTCGTCAAATTCAAACAGTAAATAAATTCTGAACTGAATCAGTCCTTATTTCTGTACTTTAACGCTCAGGCCAATTGCACCATCTGTAGTTGTAGTACCAGTAATGCTAGTTACTTTAGCAACTCCGTATTTGTTATCGCTTGTCAAAAAGAAAACTACGTCACCAACCATTAGGTCGCCAGCAATACCAGCCGCAGCTGCAGTGCTGCTTTTGTAGCCGGTCTCTATCTCTGTAGGAGAAGTTGTGCTGAAGTTGAAACTTGCATTACCATTCTTTTTGAATGTAGTTGATTTCTTATTCGCTTGCTTGTAGAAATTTTGGAATGGCATAAACTGGTTTACAGTTTGATCTGAAGGAGATGCTAATGTTGCTTTGTTGCTACTTCCAAAGTAGTGTACAAAATCAATGGTGTTAGCTGCAATAGTTGCAGGACCTACTGATACGACTGCACAAGCAGAAGTATTGAAGAATGAACCAGATGTACTTGAATTCTGGTTACCTATAGATTTGTCACCACAATCAATTACAGATGTAGAACCTGTTACAGTAAAGCTGATTTCTTTGCTAGTTGATTGATTTGCATCATCAGTTACAGTTACTACCACACGCATTACACCAGTCATTTTAGGAGTATAATTGTAAGTATAACCAATATTGGCAGGTGAACCATCAATATTAGAATCTTTCAAAGTAGTATTGATAGAAGATGCGGTTGTACCTTCTTCAATTTTTACTTTTTTCAATTTACCACCAGAAGGGGCAGTAGCAGAAATAGTGATAACAGCAGTAGAGTTTACACTCAAACTAGTTTTATCTGCGTTTACAGTTACAGTTGGCTTATTTACAGTTGTTTCATCTTTATTACAAGATGATACGATGGCGGCCGTGCCCAATGCTAATAGCATTAAATAGTTACGTACATTCTTTAACATAGTTTTCTCAATTTATAGTTTTAAAAAAATTCTCTCTCTTCATCGTCTTTATTTAATGACTAAGACATATGCAGTCATTGTTGCATTACTGAACCTTAATTGCATTGCGGAACTCGGCTGAGTTCACATACTTACGGAATTCTAAGTCTTCCTTGGCTACATCGTGTAGTGCTGGATTCATAGAAACTGCTCTTGTCAAGCTTGTATTCATTAAATCCTTATCTCCTTTACGAGCGGCAACCACTGCACGTAAGTAAAAGTCCTCACTTTTTTTATTTTCAATACATTCTATTTTCTGTAAAGCGACTTCATAATCCCCTTTTAACATATAACCAAGGGCAACATTGTAGTCACATTTCTTCACTGATGCGAATGAATTGGTAGCTTGATCATAGTCACCATATTTAATATATAGTACTCCTAAGTTATAATCCATATCTAAACCATTTCTTTTAGCCTCGTTATACAATGCTTTAGCTTCACCATATTTTCTTAAATATCTTTTAGCTACACCTAAGTTGTTAATAATTGTATCATTATTAGGGAATTGAGCATTTAATTCTTCTAGGTATTTTTCTGCTGTTACAACACTTTCTGGAGTAGAAAACGGATCCTTAATAATCTCTGCTTTTCCATTCTCTAATAGCATAATTGCGTAGTTGTTTTTACCTGCCCAATCATTACCATATTTCTCCATATAGTATTTGTATATAGATGTTTTCATAGCCGCATCTTGTGTATTATTAGCTACCAATAGTAATTCTTTCGGAGTTAGCAAATCCATATTTTGGTTTGCCATATTTAATGCATCTGCATAACTTCTGTTGGGGAAAGAACCACTAAATACAACTTCTGTACGGCGTAGTCTAGGTAGGTAACTTGTTTTCAAAGTATTCCAGATTGGTAATTTACGCAATGCGTCCTCTTTCTCAGGAAGAGTTAAACTACTGTTGATGATACCTAATACTTCGTCTTTACCATCAAGATTGCTGTTAGACACCATTAATTTTAAACCATCCCAGTCTTCATAATTAATATCTGGACGACGGATTAAGCTGCTATCTGCTACTCTAGTTACACCAAGTCTTTTCAATTCGCTTTTCACCAATTTATAAGCACTCTCAGCACGTTCTCTTACTAGTGTTTTGTTTCTAGTAAACTCACCATCAGGTGATGCATAAGAATTCAACGTAATTAGATTGAATTTAAAGTTAGTGTCTCTAGCCAATCTACGCATTTGAGCTAAAGTGGGACCTTTCATTACACTATCACGTAGGAATCCTTCGTCAATAGCATAATAGAATATAATTTTTCTAAACCCACCTACAGGTTCGTCATTTGTGTAGAAATATATATCATCTGTAGGTTGTACTGTCAAGGCAGTAATCACACTACCACGTACAACACTGTCACGAGTATCACTCACACATTGTTGCAGTTCGTCATAGCTACTAGCAAATTTTACAGTGTAGTCTAATGACATTACTGTATTTTTCATTTCAGGAGTATAAGGCATTTTATCCTTGTAACTGAAAGTACCGCCGTTTTTATAGCTAATCATTTGAGCATCAAGTTTTACTTTCTCACCACGTAGGTAGATAGGTTTTAACGGACGCTCCTCGTTGTTACCATATTTCAATATTGGTTGAAATTTGATTACAGCATTTTTAGCAAAAGTTTTAGGCGGGAATTTACCTCTTAGGTTAAAAGAAATAGAGTCGCCTCTTACTTCTATAACTTCAGGCTCATTCTTAAGTTCAACATTGGCTACTACTTTAGCCAGCTTCTTTGGGTTGTTACACCCAACTAATGCAGCTACAGTTAATAGAGATAACAGTAGCGTGCGTAGAGGTTTCATTGTCGTATTCTTCATTGTATTGGTTTTCCTACCTTTGTTCAATATTGTAATCATAAATAGTCTATTTAAGCCCATTTCTTACAGTTGTGGGCAAAACTAACATTTTTTTATTAAGTGCCAACCCATTCTACGTATAAAATATTATATTTACTAAAAGTAAAGGGGGTTGCCAAAATCCCTGATTATGTTCAACTTAGGGACCAAAATATGAGTCTTCTTGCTTATTTCAGATCGGATAGACCTGAAAGACATCTGGCTAAGATTGGCCTAGAATTGCAACAAGATTATATAATGTCTATAGTGAATGAACTTCCTTTCGGTAAACTAATAAAATTAGAGCTATGATTACCACACCTGTAGTTCAACTTTTAGATGGACAACTATACCACAATAAAAGTTTAGTACTGTCTAAAGTAAATATAAAACTAAATGCAGGTGAGTTTGCCTACCTGATAGGTAAAACAGGAAGTGGAAAGAGCACAATACTAAAGACTTTATATGCTCATTTACCAATAAAAGAAGGGCTATGCACAGTGGCTGGTTATAATCTAAATAAGATTAAGAAGCAGGATATTCCATTTTTTAGACGAAAGCTCGGTATCATATTTCAAGACTTTCAATTATTATCTGATCGCAGTATATATAACAATCTCATCTTTGTACTAAAGGCAACAGGATGGCAAAGTAAGGAGCTAATGGATGCCAGAATAAAAGAGGTGCTAAAACTAGTAAGCCTAGATAACAAAGAACATAAAATGCCCCACCAATTAAGTGGGGGCGAACAGCAAAAGGTAGCTATTGCTAGGGCATTACTTAACAATCCGTCCGTAATATTAGCTGATGAGCCTACTGGTAATTTAGATCCTGAATTAGGTGAGGAAATTTTGATGCTATTCAGTAAAATAAGAACTGAAGGTGCTGCGGTACTAATTGCCACCCACGATTATAGGTTAATTGACAAATTTCCTGCTGAAATATTTAAAATAGAGGGGCAAACCTTACACGCCTTTTCTTAATAATCGAACTTTTGCATTTGATGCAAATTCAGCCATCAACAACTCAGCATTGTCAAGGTTGTTAAACATATTAGTCAAGTCTTGCACACGTTGATTTACATCACTTTCTGTAAAGTTTTGCTTCTGAATATGTATAATTGCATTTTTCCAGTCTGAGACAGAGTCTACTACAGTACAATAGTTTTCTAGTTCTGTATTTTCTACCATAGTGCTATTTACAATGATGAAACGCCCCTGAAACAGTACATTAATCAGTTTCAATTTCATACCTGTATTTTGAAACGTAGGCAATACGTTTATTTGGGCGGCTTGGGTCATTCGGACTATTTCTGCCGTAGTTACTTTGTCATATAGGCTTATGTGACTTTTACCTTCTATTGCTTTTCTTAACTCGCGACTTGGATTCATACCAACTATTTTAAGTGGATACTTCAGGTCATTAAAAATCTCATTCACTAACCAAAGTGCAGCCTCATTATTCTCGCCCACACCTAAGTTACCTTGATACAATGCGTAGTCACCCATTCCAAGCTTACTAACAACCTTGTCATTTGCGTGAAATACGGGTAGATAAAAACTATTAGCATACCGCTCTTGTAACGTATTGCGGTCAGCAGGAGATATTGCGGCGACTTTATTGGCTTGGGTTAATACCTTTTCGTACTGCTTAAGCCTTTGAGCTTCGCCTTGAAAGAAATATTTCTTAAATGGATTTCGCTCAGTAGCAGAAAGTTTTTGGTAATACACATCTTCTAGATTATGCATTCTCACTACCATATTCCTGCCCTTTAGTTTAAAGTCAGGCAAGTAATAGCAACAATGTAACCCCTCAAACAATATTGGATGATTGTCTAAAAGTAAATTTTGTAGTAGTTCCTTATTATTTCTGCTGGCTACAATGTAGGGTAAGCGTCCAAATACAAGGTTTGCAAATCGCTTGCGTTGGTAATAATAAACTTTATGGCATATTTGATCTAAAACCGGAGCAGCTTCTCTGCCATATGTAAAATTATGTAGATGTATTTTTACACCTAATGCGTGTAATGCTCTCAATTTATAGAACACATCTATAACTCCACCATAATTAGCAGGAAAAGGAACATTAAATGACACCACGTGTAGGTGTAGTTGGCTAGATAGACTCAAACAGTTTAATCAATTTATTCTCTTCTGCTGGCCAAGTGCAATCTGGCGTTGCAATAGTACAATTTTTTACCAATTGCTGATACAATTCCACATCTGTCCGCAGTTTATTAATAGACGTTACCAATGTGTCAGAGTTTAGGTCAGGCACCAAATATCCCAAGCCATATCTGGTGTTATGATATTTATATTCAGGGAAATCGCTGTTTAAAGACGGCACTTTAGCCAACATATAGTCAAAGAACTTATTGCTTAATGAGTAATAATAGCTTTGCCCCATATTAGCCAAAATATTGTACCCCAACCAAGCGTGAGCTGTAATTTCAGCTAAATATGTTGGCGCACACCAACCTAAAAAATGAATTTTATCTTTTAAATTGTCCACCTCAACTTTTTTACGTAATTCCGTACTTAGGTCCCCTTCGCCTGCTATGTAGAGGTGTATTTGCTGCGGCAGTGATTTCATTGCCTCTATTAATTCTGGCAAACCTCTACCTAGATTTAGCGCGCCTTGGTATAATATAAAAGGCTTATGAAAACTAGTTGTAACTGCATTAGTAGTTAGAATATTCTCTGTTGGCAATGGGACATTTCTAATTACAAAGAAATTTTTATGGTAGCGTTTGCTAAATTGCTCAGCCAAAGTGTGACTTACTGTGTAGCATAGATTCTGCCTAGGTATGGATAATCGTGCTATAAGTCGCCAAATAAACTTGGTCAATTGCCTACCTTCTAATTCTGGTATCTCAGTAAAGTATTCGTGGGCATCATACACCCTAGGTTTGCCGCGTAGCAATGAAACAATGGTATTTGGTAAAAGTGTATCTAGGTCAACAGAATAGTAAATATCTGCCCTACGATTCATTAAATACCTGAATAACCTAAGGTTAAACTCAATATAAAAAAGTTTACCCGACCTATTTTTACAATTTAGCCTAGTAATCTGATAGTTAACATCTGTACGGGGTGCTGGACTATTGTCATAGCACCTGCCAACTAACTCTACCTGATAACCAGCCCTAACCAAGCTGCTGCAGATTCTGTGCATACGTTGGTCATATACAGTGTCATTAATTACGGTGCAGACTATTTTTCTCATTCTGTCCTTAAACTTAACAACCCATTATGTAAGCTGATTAATTCAGCATCTATTAGGTTGCGGACTACCTTCAAAATTAGGTGCCTAGAGTATTTGTGCAACTCTGCTATAAGTTGTTCTGTAGTTTTAGGATTTTCACCCAACATTTGTATGATAAGGATATTATCTGGCGATAGATTTTTATTTCTATTTCTCATTATAATGCATTCATCACAATGCCCACAATTCTCTAACATACTTTCACCAAAATATTGCAATAGATATTTACTTCTACATTCATTTTTCAAGCGTGCATATTGCTGTATATGGCCTAAATTACTTAAGCTTAGGTCGTGACGTTCGTTATATAATCGTTCGTCTATGTGTACGTTTTCAGTTGCAATTCTATCTTGCAGCCAAGTTAATTGTGGTGCGTGTTTGGCTGGTTTATAGTCTATTACTCCAATTTGTTTAAGATACCTAAGTTGGCCTTTAACAAATGTATATTCTGCCTTTAGGTGATGCGCTAAATGATACTCATCTATTGCCCTATATGCTCCAAATAAATCTTCGTAGCTCCGCAGCAATACCTTTATAATGGGTTCCATACTTTCATTTTGCATTTGAAACTCATATAAATCTGTGTAATCCAGCTTAAATTTCAATTCTGCTGGATGATACACAGCATCAGATACGGCTATATAGTCAGACTTTTCTAGTATTTGTAGTGCAGCATATATGTTAGCTAGTGATAGATTGTATCGTTTAGCCATTTCTCCTACTTCAAAATCAAAACTTAAGCCTGCACCATTTTGCATAGGTATCTGAAACATTAGCGCTAACTTATCATATAAGTTTTTCGCAGCTTCAAAATCTGGAGCATTCCTTTCTGCCCTATAGGTTAGGTCAGCCATTTCAGCCTCATCAGTTAACATTAGGGCATAGCTTTTTAATCCGTCTCTGCCTGCTCTACCTGCCTCTTGATAATAGGCTTCTAAATTTTGGGGCATACTATAATGTACTACTACCCTAACTTGTGGCTTATCTATTCCCATTCCAAAAGCATTAGTCGCAACCATTACCCTAATTTGGTCTGCTTTCCACTCGGTTTGCAATTTCTCTCGGGTTTTGGTTTCTAACCCAGCGTGGTAATAGGCTGCAGATATTTCTTTTGCATTTAGAAATTCTGACACTTGTTTGGTCAGGCTTCTGGTGGGGACATACACTATAGCGCTGCCAGCCACTCGGGCCAAAAGGTTATATATTTTGTCTAATTTCTTTTCGTTTAGGCTGACACCATATATAAGGTTTGGCCTATCAAAACTGACCGTAAATACTTTGTGATTTTTCTTTAGCTCAATTCGATCAATTATGTCTTGCTTGACTAAGGGTGTAGCGGTTGCTGTTAATGCGAGTATGGGTACAGTATCACCTATTATCTCTCTTATTTTAGCTATTCGTAAATAGGGTGGTCTAAAGTCATAACCCCATTGGCTAACGCAATGTGCCTCATCTACAGCTAATAGAGATACATCTAAATAATGAAGTTGTTGTTTAAAGGTATTGGATTCAAGGCGTTCTGCCGATACATATAATATCTTTATTTGCCCAGCACCTATTTGGTCGATTATGGTTTGAATTTGACTGGACGAAATACCAGAATATATGGCTGCGGCAGGTATGTCTCTAGACAATAAATCAGACACTTGATCCATCATCAAACTTATTAAAGGAGATATGACTAAGGTAAGCCCAGGTAATAACATAGATGGCACCTGATAACAAATACTTTTACCGCCGCCTGTAGGTAGCAATGCCAAACAATCTACTCCAGATAAAATACAGCTTATAATTTCAGCCTGATTAACTCTAAATGTATCGTAGCCCCAGTATTTCTGGAGTATTTCTAATTCTCTCTGCATTAGTAGATATAGACTACCCTATTATATCCAGTCAAATTATTTTACAAACACATTTTAATAAATGCAATGGCTTGCCTAAATGTATCTATAATTATATTAGCAATGTGCTTGATTTGGTGCAATATGCCCTCAAACTGATTTAAAATATCACGAACAGTTTGCATCATTTCATCTATGATGGTCTTTATCCTTTCGTCTTTAAATAGAGAAGAGCCAATCTCTGCACTTAATTCATTCAAAAATCCCATAGCAAAGTTTATTTTAAGTCTAATGTATGATAAAGGTACAATTGCAATTTGGCAAAAGTTTAATTTAAAAGGTCAAATCCTGTATATTTCCTTAATACTTCTGGAATGACGACACCATCAGCTGTTTGAAAATTCTCTAGCAAAGCGGCAACTATTCTAGGTAGGGCTAATGCACTGCCATTTAAGGTATGGGCAGCATTTGTTTTACCAGTAGTGTCTTTGTACCTTAGTTTCAATCTATTAGCCTGATAGGTCTCAAAGTTAGACACGCTACTTACCTCTAGCCATCTGCGCTGGGCTGCACTCCATACTTCTAGGTCATAGGTTAAAGCACTGGTCCAACCCATATCGCCGGCGCACAGTTTTAATATTCTGTGGCTTAATCCAAGATTTTGCAATAATCCTGCTACATAATCCTTCATTACTTCTAATGTATGGTAACTTCTTTCAGGGTGTTCTATGCATACAATCTCAACCTTATCGAACTGGTGAAGCCTATTTAATCCTCTTACGTCTTTACCATAACTACCTGCTTCCCTTCTAAAGCAAGGAGTAAAGCCTGTCATTTTAATGGGAAAATCCTTTTCTGCGACTATTACATCTCTGTATATGTTGGTAAGTGGAACTTCTGCAGTTGGTATCAGGTACAGCTTGTCTTCAGTTACATAATACATTTGACCATCTTTATCTGGCAATTGCCCTGTCGCATAGCAAGTTTCCTCATTTACCAATATAGGTGGCTCTATTTCTAGGTAACCTTGGGCTGTAGCTTCATCTAAAAAGTAGTTGATTAAAGCTCGCTGCAGTCTGGCACCTTTACCCTTATATATTGGAAAACCTGCCCCGGTTATTTTTACCCCTAATTCCAAGTCGATGATGTTATATTTCTTTGCAATTTCCCAATGTGGAAGTGAAGCATCATCCATATCTACTATATCTCCCCAATTACTTACTACTTCGTTATCATCAGGTGTTTTACCTTCTGGCACTGATTGATGTGGTAGGTTTGGCAACTTATATAGTAGCTGTGTTTGCTCTGCCTCTAGGTCAGCCAGTTCTGTTTGCAAACTGCTTGTTTCACCCTTTAGTGCAGTGGACTGGTTCTTTAATTCTTCTGCCTCTGTTGTTTTCCCCTGTTGCATCAGCGCACCAACTTCTTTGCTTATTAGTTTGCTTTGAGAAAGAATATCATCTAACTTTTTCTGCGATTCGCGCCTTTTTGCATCTATAGCTATTATACTATCTATAGTTTCAACCCCTTGGTGATTTCGTTTTTTTAAACGTTCTATGACTTCTTCTCTATTTTCTCTGATGTATTGTAGGCTCAACATAGCGCTTCTTCTGTTAGATTGGTACAATACTACAATGTAGCTTGCTTGTTTGCCAAATGTATATCCGCTTGGTAGATAAAATCTAACTTTTATATACCAGTGCAGAAATAAACATATTACTAAAAAATTGCATCCAATTCGTATAATTATACGTCAATATATAATATATTTGATAGCGTGGCAGATTTATTACATACTCATAAAAGACTTATATTCCTATTGCTGTTTTGTTTGGGATTAGATAGTTATGCTAGCGCTCAAATTCATTTTATAGAGAATAAAGGACAATGGGACAATGCTGTAAGCTTCTCTGCTAATGTAAATGGTGGTAAACTTTGGTTGAATAATAATAAAGAATTAAGATATAGCTTCTTAAGTCCAAGAAAATCTGCACATAAGCCTCACCCAATACCTGGAGATTCTGCATTTATTCACAATATATTTATGACTTGGGAGGATGCTAATCTTAAATCATTTATCACAACGCAGTCAGAGTTTACCACACAGTATTACAATTATTATAAGGGTGTAAGTATAGGAAATAAGGCAACAAAGCTATACGGGATTCATAACCTGATGGTAAAAGAGTTATACAAAGGCATTGACTTAGAACTAAATACCCACTCTGGTTCAGCCTTAGAGTATATTTATCACGTTTCCCCTAGAATTAATCCCAATAAGATAAAATTAAAGATATCAGGTGCCAATCAAGTGATATTAGCCCCTAATGGTTCATTTGCAATCAACCATACCTTGGGAGTAATAAATGTAGATAAACCCAAGGCCTGGACCATAAATGAACAAGGAGAAAAAGTTGAGGTAGCTATTGCTTATAAATTGGAAAACAACACTTTAAGTTTCAGCATAGGTAAATACAACAAAGACTTATCTTTAGTTATAGACCCTACACTAATATTTGCCAGTTATAGCGGTAGCATAGCCGATAATTTTGGATTTACTGCTACCTATGATGATAAAGGAAATGCCTACAGCGGGGGTACGGTTTACGATGTAGGTTATCCAGTAACTGCAGGGGCAATACAATCAAAATTTGCTGGTGGAGAATCTGTAAATGGATCAATTGGTGATATAGAGAGAGATGCTGCTATATTAAAATTTAGTTCAGACGGCACCAAACTTCTTTGGGCAACGTACCTAGGTGGTAGTCATAATGAGCAACCCCATAGTATGGTGGTAAATAACAATTCTGACCTATTAGTAATGGGCACAACTGAAAGCAAAGATTTCCCAAAGGCACCCGGCTACGACACTAGTCTAAATGGGAAATCTGACATATTTGTAGTAAAAATATCTTCAGACGGTACTAAGCTGTTGGGTTCAACCCTAATTGGTGGCTCTGGTTATGACGGTTTGAATGGTACTATATTATTTGGTGTAAGAAATCCTTCTCCACTAGGTTACAATTATGGGGATAGTTATCGTGGTGAGGTTATTTGCGATACAATTACTGGGCAGATATACATAGCGAGTACCACGTATAGCACCGATTGGCCAACTACTACAGGTTGTTATCAATCTAGTTATGGTGGAAATCAAGATGGGATTATTGCTAGTTTTAGCAGTGATTTGAAACAATTATATTGGTCAACCTACTTTGGAGGAACCTTATCCGATGCAGCATTTGGATTAAATTTAGATGCCAATAAAAATTTATATATTACTGGCGGAACGCATAGTTCTGGGCTGGTTCCTAACGGGTTAAAAGCGTATCAAAGCACATTTCAAGGAGATAGTGCAGACGGATTTATAATTCACTTAACTGGGAATGGTACAACATTAAGTCACGCCACCTATGTAGGTACAGCCAAATATGATCAATCATACTTTGTACAACTAGACAAACAAGGCAGCGTATATGTATATGGACAAACTGAAAGTGATTTTTGGCCAATAACTAAAGTAAATTATTTTAATAATAAAGGTAAGCAGTTCATTACCAAGTTTAAACCCAATCTTGACACACTATTGTTAAGTACTGTATTTGGCTCTGGCAGAAAAGAGCCCGATATTTCGCCAGCAGCTTTTCTCGTTGACCGATGCGATAAAGTATATGTTAGCGGTTGGGGTGGTGGAACAAATGACCAACCCCTTGGTCACGGAGGTAGCACTAACAATTTGCCTTTAACAAATGATGCTTTTCAAAATTTTACTGACGGAAGTGACTTTTGGGTTGGCGTATTTAGCAGAGATATAGACACACTGCTCTATGCTAGTTACTTTGGTGGGCAGCTAAGTGAGGAGCACGTGGACGGTGGTACCAGTAGGTTTGACAGAAAGGGCGTGGTATATCAAAGTGTATGTGGTGGTTGTGGAGGAAACAGTGATTTCCCAATTACTAAAAACGCTCATAGTCCTAAAAATCTTAGTAAAAATTGCAACAATCTTGTTTTTAAGGTTGACTTAAATATAGTTGAGTTAAAGGCGGACTTAACAATTCCACCTGCTGGTTGTAACCCACTCACCATTAGTCCTATAAATAAGAGTATTAAAGCAACTTCATACTTATGGATATGGGGTGATGGCACTCAAACAGCTGCCTATCAACCTACACATACCTATACTAAAAATGGTATTTATACTGTTAAGTTAGTGGCATACAACAAAAACTCTTGTAGCGGCAGCGATACTGCCGTGAAACCAATAAATAGCTATTTGACCAGTAAGGCTAGTTTCAAATATGAACAAAAAAATTGTAGCAGACTTATAAAATTTACCAGTACTGGTGTCGCTACAACATATAATTGGGAATTTGGCGACAGCACATTTGCCAGTACCACTACTGATACAGTTAATCATAGATTTCTATATGATGGTGCTTTCAAGGTTAGATTAATTACCGACCGCAACACCCCCTGTCAGGCCAAGGATTCGTTGACTGTGAACTTAAATTTACCAACTTCTTTTGTAACGTTCACTTTTGAACCTTGTAATAGAATTTTAAATTTAATTAATACAGCAAATAAAAGTGGCAAAACTATTTGGTCATTCGATGGAATCACAATACCCGATACAGGATCTAGAGTAAGCTATATAGTTAACACATTTATTGATTCTGTATTTGTACAGGCTATTAGTATTACCAACAAAGGTTGTACTGATACTTTCAAACAATACTTTAAGGCTCCAAGACCTATCAGTCCTAAGTTTACATATGCTTACGACACTTGTTCTAATACAATTACATTTCAAAATCTAAGTACCGGCGGCAACGGTTTCAGTTGGGATTTTGGTGATAGTACCGTTGCATTCAATAAAAACCCTGTCCATAAATATAGCAAAAATGGAAATAGTAAAGTAATTGTTAAATTAGTTTTAATCCATCCTGTTTGTCCTAAAATCTATATTGATACCATAGAACTAAGTACTAAAGCAGATCCAAAAATTGATTTTACTAACGATACTTGTACTGGTGAATACAAGTTTAAACACTTATTCCCAGTTAAAGGAAAAGTCATAAAATGGACTTTTGGTGATGGTGGTTCTTCAAATGACAATGAACCGTCACATATCTATGCGAACCCAGGCAGATACACTATTCAACTAATAGACTATAGAATAACTACTTGCCCGGATACAACTACCACTGCAATAGATGTCAAATATGGATCTAAAGATATAGTCATTTTACCAAACGTTTTTACCCCAAATGGCGACGGAATTAACGACGTATTTGAGGCTACTGCTGGTGCAAGAGAATGTAAATACTACTTATTAGAAATTTACAACAGATGGGGGGAGCGCGCTCACTATCAAGAGGGTAATAACTTTAGTTGGAATGGTATAAACCCTAGAAATGGCAGTGAATTCCCAGACGGTATTTACTATTTTGTATTAACCTATAGTGACAAAAGGAAACAAACTGGAACCGTTAGCTTAATTAGGTAACGCTATTTCAATAAGCCTATTTCCCTTAGTCTTTCATCTAGATATTCGCCAGCTGTAATGTCTGGATACAGTTTACTGGTTCCTGCAGTTAAGCAAACTTCCAATACATTTAATGGCATATCTCGCCTTGGGTGCAAAAAGAATGGAATACTATATCGACTAGTTCCCCAATTTTCTTTAGCTGGGTTTGCCACTCTGTGTGTAGTACTCTTCAATTTATTATTGGTCAACCTTTGCAACATATCACCCACATTCACAACCAAGTGACCAGGTAGCGCTGTTACTGCTATCCAATTGCCCTCTATATTTTGCACTTCTAGCCCCTCTGCACTAGCACCCATCAACAGGGTAATTAGGTTAATATCTTCGTGTTCAGCCGCCCTTACGGCAGACTTCGGCTCGTCTATTATTGGGAAATAATGTATAGGGCGCAATATGCTGTTCCCGTTATGTACGTGCTGGTCAAAGTAATTTTCATCCAACTCCAAATGAATAGAAATAGCTTTTAATATCTCTCTGCCAGTATCTTCTATCGCCTTAAATGCAGCTATACCAAGTGTTAAAAAGTCTGGAACTTCTGCAACATCTATATTTTCAGGATAAGTTTCTCTTATTTCATCACCATCAGTTACTTCTTGACCAAAGTGCCAAAACTCTTTTAGGTCTGCCACGCTTTGACCCTTTGCGTGTTCCTTGTTTGGGCTGGTGTAGCCACGCTGCCCAGCCATACCTACTATCTCATATTCTTGCTTTAACTCAAGTGGCAATTCAAAAAACTCCTGCACACTCGCATATAATTTTCCTTCTAGTACAGGACTTAATAAATGATTTTTTACTGCTATGAAGCCAATGTTCTCATATGCGTGTCCCAAATCTGCAATAAACTGTTGACGCTTATGTTCATCGCTACCAGTAAAGTCAGCTAAGTCTAAAGAGGGAATATGATTAAAAGCAGTGGTCTGTGGCATAGAATTGTATTAGATTTAGTGAAATAGAACGATGCAAATATATAATTGTTACTGACTATGATACGGAAACTATACGTTAAGCATTATCATTACTTATAAAATATAAGCACACAATAAAATTAAAATGAATTATATAAATTTCCCGCACAAATTATGGCTGTATATTGTACTTATGGTACCAATAATTAGCTGTCAAGGACAAGTAAAGACAAAAAATAACGCAACTAAAATGAATACAAGTACAACTAAAGCACCAATCACTAGCGCAATTCACCCAGAAGGTACAGAAATTATTACATTAGGTGCTGGTTGCTTCTGGTGTATAGAGGCTGTTTTTCAAGACCTTAAGGGTGTTATATCTGCAACTAGTGGCTATAGTGGTGGTACAGTTGTAAACCCAAGCTATAAAGAAGTTTGTACCGCACAAACTGGCCACGCAGAGGTAGTACAGGTTACATTTGACCCTAAAATAGTCAGCCTACCGGAAATATTAGAAGTATTTTGGCAGGTGCACGACCCAACTACTTTAAACCGTCAAGGTAATGACGCAGGTACGCAATACCGATCTGCTATATTCTTTCACAATGACTATCAACGTAAAATAGCTGAAGAATACAAGATAAAACTAGATGAAAGTCACGCCTTTGAAAACCCAATAGTAACGGAAATCACTGCGTTTAGCAATTACTACAAAGCTGAAGATTATCATCAGGATTACTATAATCAAAATGGTGACCAACCCTATTGCCAATTTGTAGTGAAACCTAAATTAGATAAGTTTCACAAAGTTTTTAAAGACAAGTTGAAAAACTAAGTCATTTTGTACATTTTAATTAATATTGCCTGAACGAACTAGTTTTGTCCAGGCTTTTTTTATGAGTAATTATCTACTATTTCTGTTTCACGGTAATGCAGAATATGAATATGAATTGCGATATGCAATCGACAGCCTGACAGCTATATATGGAACAAAATTTCCCTTTCAAATTATCATCTATACCGACCAAGCTCAATTAATTTCAGATTTTATTCCGCCACAGACCATTATCAGAGAAATCAATACGATAGAATTAACAGAATGGAAGGGAAAAAATGGTTTCGTACATAGAATTAAAGCTTGCGCCATACTTGATGCCTGTACCAAATATAATGGCAACTTCATATATTTTGATACTGATGTAAAGTTCAAGTCAAAAATTGATTCTTTCTTTCAACACATTTCTACTAAAGGTCGGTTATTTCACACTGCAGAGGGGAAAATGAATGAAAGTAAATCACCCAAACTAAATCAAAAAATTTCCAAATTTCTAAAAAATCATCCTGAGGTTAATATCAGCTCGGAAGCTGAAATGTACAATTGTGGTGTAATTGGTTTTAAATCAACTGATTCTGAATTAATACAAAAAGTAATTGATAAAGTTGATGAGATGTTTCCAATGTACCCTAAGCACGTGATGGAACAGTTATCGTTTTCTTGGTATCTAGGTCACCAACAAAATGTAAAAACTTGTGAAAATGAAGTGTATCATTATTGGAATTTCAAAGAATTTAAGCACATTTTGAAATTTGAATATAAATTAAGTAAAGCCATTACTGATGTGGAACTAGCCATTCAACCGAAACTTAATTGGGAGTCGAAGTCTGCTTGGCATCGAAACATATTAAAACTAATAGGTAAAAATTACAAACAAAAAATGCCCCTACAGTAGAGCAGAGGCATTTACTCAAATTATAATCAATTTTATCTAGTTCAATCCGATATTAACTACAACCTAGGCTGTTACCGCAGTTCAAACATTTGTAGCAGGTACCATTACGTAGGGTAATGTGGCCACATACGTTGCAGGGAGGTGCATCGCCCATCATATTGCTTAGAAATTCATCTACACTATCCATTGGTTTACCACCGTGTACAGCACTTAATTCAGCTTGTGCTACTTCTACAGGTGTCTGTAGATTAGTTGCTGGCATATCAATGCTTTGGCTTACTACCTCAGTTATTGCTGCATTAATAGACTGGTGTGGTTGTGAACTGGGCACAGCTGCATTAGAAGGTACTTGTACCAAATCTTGACGATTTAAGTACTCAAAGCCCAATAATTTAAATATATAATCAACCACGCTGGTAGCAGACTTAATATTAGGGTGATCTACATAACCACTTGGTTCAAAGCGGGTAAATACAAATTTATCTACATATTCCTCTAGTGGTACACCATATTGCATACCTACAGATACCGCAATAGCAAAACAGTTCATTAATGACCTGAAGCTGGCACCCTCTTTATGCATATCTATAAATATTTCCCCTAGGGTACCATCAGAGTATTCGCCTGTACGCACGAATATGGTCTGGCCGCCTACGTTTGCCTTTTGTGTGAAGCCATTACGACGACCTGGCAAAGTTTTACGCTTAACGATGGTACTTAGTTGACGTTTAAATGTGGTATCACTGCTTGCATTTATTATTCTTCTGGCTGCATCTAGCACCTGCTCTGGTGTTAAGTCTTCTATAGTTAGCCCGGCTGTATTGCCCAATACTTGGTCAATTACATTGTTTTGCTCACTTACTTCAATTTCATCTTCTTTCTTGTCGCTTTTGGTACTTAGCGGTTGGCTTAGTTTACAACCATCTCTATATAGGGCATTTGCTTTCAGACCTAGGCTCCAACTTAGTTGATAACAGTCCTGAACTTCGGCTAGTTCTGCCTCATTTGGCAAATTAATGGTTTTACTTATTGCACCAGATATAAAGGGTTGTGCAGCAGCCATCATTCTAATGTGTCCGTGTGCGTGTATGTATCTGCTACCTATGTTTCCACACTTATTGGCACAGTCAAATACTGGAAGGTGCTCATCTTTTAAGAATGGTGCCCCCTCTACTGTCATAGTACCGCATACATACTGGTTAGAAGCATTTATTTGCTCACGTGTAAATCCTAATGCACGCAATAGGTTAAATGATCCGTCTTGATATTGTTCTTTCTTAAAGCCCAATCGTTTTAGACAATCTTCGCCCAGCGTCCAAACATTAAAAGCAAACTCTATATCAAATGCACTTTGCATAGCTTTATCTACCACCTCTATGTCGTTTTGCTTAAAGCCTTTGGCATATAGACTTTCAAAGTTTACTCCAGGTGCACCAGCTAGGGTACCTTTACCCTTAGCATAGTCAACTATGGTTTCAACCTCGTGTGGAGCATAACCTAAACTGCGCAATGCAGGAGGAATAGCTTGGTTTATAATTTTAAAGTAACCACCACCACTTAATTTCTTAAACTTAACTAAGGCAAAGTCTGGCTCTACACCTGTGGTGTCACAATCCATTACCAGGCCTATGGTACCAGTTGGCGCCAATACGGTAGCCTGAGCATTGCGATAGCCGTGTTTTTCACCCAGTCTTAGGGCATTATCCCAAGCATTACAAGCTGCCCGCAGCAAATAATCTGGGCATTCTTTTGCGCTGATGCCAGTAGGTTTAATTTCTAGACCTTCGTAGGCATCGGTTGCATTATAGGCAGCGTATCTATGGTTTCTAATAACCCTAAGCATATGCGCCTTATTTTTCTCATATTGTTTGAATGCACCGAACTGCTCAGCCATTTCTGCACTAGTGGCATAGCTGACACCCGTCATAATGGCTGTAATAGAACCTCCTATTGCGAATGCTTTATCACTATCATACGGTATTCCTGCTACCATTAGCATAGCACCCAGGTTAGCATAACCCAAACCAAGGGTACGGTATTCATAGCTTAATTGGGCTACCTGCTCACTTGGGAATTGTGCCATCAATACACTTATCTCTAGTACGATAGTCCACAATCTACAGGCGTGTTCAAAGCCCTCTACATTAAACTGATGCGTTTCATCATCAAAAAATTTCCTTAAATTAATGCTGGCTAGATTACAAGCTGTATCGTCTAGGAACATATATTCACTACAAGGGTTGCTGGCACGAATGTTACCACCCTCGGGGCAAGTATGCCACTCATTTATAGTTGTTTCAAACTGTACTCCTGGGTCTGCACAAGCCCACGCTGCAAAGCCAATATCACCCCACAGTTTGCGTGCTGGGATAGATTTCATCACCCTGCCGTCTGTTCTAGCTATTAGGTCCCAATTACTATCATTCTTTACTGCAGCCATAAACTCATTGGGTATTCTTACTGAGTTATTGCTGTTTTGACCACTTACGGTTCTGTATGCTTCACCCTCATAGTCGCTGCTGTAACCAGATGCTATTAGCGCTGCTACTTTTTTCTCCTCCTCTACTTTCCAATTTATAAATTCCTCTATTTCTGGGTGGTTCATATCTAGCACCACCATTTTAGCTGCACGTCTGGTAGTACCGCCACTTTTTATTGCTCCTGCTGCTCTATCACCTACCTTTAAGAAACTCATCAACCCACTACTATGTCCACCACCGCTCAATCCCTCATTCGCACCACGTATATCGCTAAAGTTTGTACCAACACCAGATCCGTACTTAAATATTCTTGCCTCACGTACCCATAAGTCCATTATACCACCTTCATTTACCAAATCATCTTTAACTGACAATATGAAACAAGCGTGTGGTTGTGGTCTTTCATAGGCTGATGTGCTGCGCTCTAGTTGCTCAGTATCAGGATTTACAAAAAAGTGACCTTGTGGACCACCTGTAATGCCATAACTGTTGTGCAAACCAGTATTAAACCACTGCGGGCTGTTAGGTGCTGCCATTTGACCCACCAACATATAGGCTAATTCATCATAAAATGCCGATGCATCACTAGGGCTGGCAAAATAGTTATAACGCTCCCCCCAAGTACGCCAACAGTCAGCCATACGATGTGCCGTTTGTTTGATGCTTGTTTCACCAGTAATGCTGCCATCTAGTTGAGGTACACCTGTTCTACGAAAATATTTCTGTGCTAATATGTCTGTAGCTACTTGGCTCCAAGACTTAGGAACCTCTACGTTGTGCATTTCAAATACCGTATCGCCAGCAGGATTTCTAATTAGACTGCTGCGATTTTCAAATTGGTAGGTTGCAAAGGGGCCATTACCCTCTTGGGTGAAGTATCGGTTTATCCGCAAGCCTTTTATGGCTGTGGCCGATTCATTTTCTTTGTTCTTTCTTTCGCGGGTGCTCATATTTATAATTGGTGTATTGGTCAGAGCCTTGTAGCCTAATATTGCAGGGGTTTAGCCAACATTTCGGTATGGTTCTTCTCAAAATCTATAGGTCAAAAATAGCGTGATAGACTACATATATGTTTCAATGTACACTCCATTAATACCCACAATCGGTGGATAAACTCTATTAACAATTTCCATAAATTATGTTAACATTAAGGAAACATTGGAAAAAATCAACTATTTGGTTGGGGATAAATTGTAGGGTATAACGCAGGGAGTTACTGATAGGTTTTCATTTACCTAATCTGTGCCTTCATTCAAGTTGCTAACTTTATATTTGCACATAATTCTGGCTACTACAGGCCAATTATACACAGAATGAACGGGGTAGTTTATCGGCTTTTTTTAGAAGCAAAATCAACAAATAAAAAGCAGCTAGCCTTGCTGATAGACCCGGACAAATACCCAATTGCCCGTTTACAACACATTTGTGGACTGGCAGTTGAGGCCAACATTTCTTACATATTTATCGGCGGAAGTTTACTTGTGGACAACGTAATGCAAACCTGTGTGAATACAGTAAAACAGTTGACAAATATCCCTGTAATACTTTTCCCAGGTAGTCTAATGCAGATAGTACCCAATGCAGATGCCCTACTGTTTCTCTCATTAATATCTGGCAGAAACCCAGACTTACTTATCGGCAGGCACGTAGAGGCTGCACCCCTACTTAGGCAAACCCAACTAGACGTTATCGCCACTGGCTATATGTTAATAGATAGTGGCGCACCAACTACAGCCAGTTACATTAGCCATACATTCCCAATACCACACAACAAATCCGACATAGCTGCCGCAACAGCCATAGCTGGAGAAATGCTGGGACTAAAAACCATATATATGGATGCCGGCAGTGGTGCCGCAAAACCCATATCTGTTGAAATGATTAGCACCGTACGCAATCATATAAATATACCCATGATAGTAGGTGGGGGTATGCGCACTACAGATGATATTAGCAAAGCCTGCACAGCTGGTGCAGACATAGTAGTTGTAGGCAACATATTAGAAGAAAGCCCCGAATTGCTGCTCCACTTTAGCCAAGTAGTGGAGGCTGAGTAGGTAGAAGCGGGGAGATACAAAAAAATCCCGCACTTAATTAAAAGTACGGGAAGTTTATAATTTTCAGAAACTGTTAGTTACTTAGTCAATATCATTCTTTTGGTATCTATTTCCATTCCATCTACTATCAATGAGTATAAATACATACCTGCATTCAAATCATTACCTTTTACCAATACCACCCCTTTATTGTTTGTTAATGGGTAGCTTGCTATCATACTTCCTTGCAAGTTAAATATGTATATAAATGCTATTTTGTAGTAACTACCTAATTCATACTCAATTTTAGTCTCTTCTGTAAATGGATTGGGTGCATTTTGAAATAAATTAAAATTTAAACCTACACTTTTAGCAGATTTGTTCCCTTGTTCAGTATTTAATGATTCTTCTAATTTATTGTAGCGAGCTTTTAGCAAATCAAGTTCAGCTTTTGTCTTTTGCAATTCTATATTTAGTTCATTTACACCATCTAATGCTAATGGAATTAATTGCATATAATCTACTGCCAATTTCCCATTTTTTACCTCTCTCACCATATAGGGTGCTATTTTCTGTACATCTTGTGCTATTACTCCCATGTGTAGGTTGGTATCTGAAGCAGATTCTAGACCTTTATCTGGACCCTTCTCTATAGTGAAAGTTTTATATTTATAGGTATATACAGGTATAGCAGATATTTTATCTAAGGCTTTTACCGTTCTTACTCTATTTTCTTTTATGTTTATATCTGACCCCAGATATACCCCATCAGAAAATATCCAGCCATCTTTATGTACATAAAAGGAGCCCGTTGTATTATTGTTTTTAACAACTTCATAGCTTGTTGCATCAGGTCCAGTTAAATTAGTTTTAACAGCACATTTCCAGCCATTACTATTATCAAACTTCACATATAGAGCATAGTCGTCATTTGCTGTATATAGGGTGGATTGTGAACTAGTTGGCATACCTAAGAAATTGCCCCCTATTGACAACTTTCCGCCATATCTGACCTCAACTTGCGCAAAATTGGGCAAAGAGAATAATGTTGCTATTAATAATAGCAATGCAAATGTTTTATTTTTCATAATTCTTACTTAGGCTTATCTATTGTTAATATTAGTTTTCTTGCTGTAGCTGAATTTACCCTCTATCTGGTCAACTTTTACAATGTAGTTT
>JAWXCF010000008.1:0-23757 GCA_034440515.1 Bacteroidota bacterium | reverse complement strand
GGCAGTGGATTAGTATATCATTATTAAATTTTTAGTATTTTGAAAATAAAGTTTAGTAAGATTTTTTTTCCTTTTATATTTTACAGACAGTTTGTAGGTAAAAAAATATTTATACTAATATTTTTATCATTTTGCTCGGGATTGCTAGATAGTGTTGGGGTAACGCTTTTATTCCCTCTCTTTGAGCTAATGATGAGTAAGGGTGGTCAAGCCAGTGCAACTAAAGCAAGCTTAGTTACCGAAAAAATTTCACAATTATTTTCTTACTTAAATGTTGACTATAACATTAAAAATTTTATATTTTTTTTGTTATCTGTAATAGCATTCAAGGCTATTGTTAAGTTTTCAGAGCAGCTTTATAAAATTAATTTAGTTACCGAATTAACCAAGCAAATTAGATATAAAGTATTTGATAAAATAGGTAAAATTAATTATGACTATTATGTCAAATTAAATACAGGTAGTCTTACTAATTTAGCAACAACAGAAAGTTTTAGAGTAAATTCATCATTTATATATGGTGCAGAGGCAATAATGAATTTGATAACAGCTTTCTCTTTTTTGATTTATGTTTTTATCATTAATTATCAAATTAGCTTAATTACAATACTTTTAGGGTCAATTTATTTTACCATATTTTATTTTCCAACAATATACATACGAAGAATTTCTACAAAAATATCTTTAGGAAATGCACTATTTACTTCGATGTTTATTCAGTCTATTCAAACTTTTAAGTATTTAAAAGCAACTAGGAAATACTTAACGGCTAAAAATATTGGTCTAAAATACTTAGATCAAGTGAAGTTTTTACAGCGAAAGCAAAGTAGAGCAAACGCTGGTATTAAAGCTTTTCAGGAGCCTTTTATGATAGTAATTATTTTTACTATTTACTTAATTGAATTTTATTTTTTTGAAAATAGTGCTTCACTAGTTTTGGTTATTCTTTTGCTTTTCTATCGTTGTTTTGGTTACATTCAGTCATTTCAACTAAGCCTGGTGAGTATGAATAATAATAGCGGAAGCCTCATATACTATGACAATTTTATGAAAGAATTCGATCAAAATTTAGAGAAGTATAGTGCTTTAGATATTGAAACATTAGTTCCATATCAGGATAAAATTTCAGTAAAAGATGTTTCATTTAGCTACCAAAAGGATATCCCCATTCTTAAATCGCTTAATTTCAATATTAATCTCTTTTCAACTGTTGCATTTGTCGGGTCCTCTGGTTCTGGTAAATCCACTTTAATCGACCTTATATCTGGACTTCTGGTACCTCAAACTGGAAGGATAAATATTGACGATGTTGAGTTGAAAGAAGCAAATATTCCTCTTTGGCAAAATGGAATAGGCTATATTACACAAGAAAATGTAATGTATGATGATAGCATAGCTAACAATATAACAATGTGGAAATACGGCGAAAATGGACACAATGAGGAAAGGGTAGTAGCCTCACTAAAGGAGGCTAATGCTTGGGAGTTTGTACAAAATATGCCAAAAGGTATTCAAACACCTATTGGTGATAGAGGTGTAATGTTATCTGGGGGGCAAAGGCAAAGATTAGCTATTGCTAGAGAATTATATAAACGCCCAAACCTCTTAATACTAGATGAAGCAACAAGCGCACTAGATTCAGAATCAGAAAAACAAGTTCAAAATAGTATTGACCTATTGAAAGGAAAAGTTACGATACTAATAATTGCTCATAGGCTGAGTACAGTTATGAATGCTGATTGTATCTTTGTTTTGAAAGAAGGTGAGATTGTAGAGAGTGGTAGTTTTAAAGACCTTACTAACAACAGTCATAGCACTTTTTACAAGATGTCTCAAGCTCAAGGAATTGTTAGCTAGTATTTTAGAATCTTTTCAAACTAGTTTATACTTTAAACACAATAAAACAAGACAGTTTTTATATTAGATAAATAGGTAGATAAATAATAATGCTAAACCATAAATCAATACTTATAACCGGCGGAACCGGTTCATTCGGCAAAAAATTTGTTGAAACTATTTTGACAAGATATCCAGACGTAAAGAGACTGGTTATTTACAGCAGAGATGAATTGAAACAATTCGAAATGTCTCAAACATTTCCTGTTGAGAAATACGATGCTATAAGATACTTTATAGGAGACGTAAGGGATGCTTACAGGCTGAAAAGAGCAATGGAAGGAATTGATGTTGTCATTCACGCTGCAGCACTTAAACAAGTTCCAGCAGCAGAATATAATCCAATGGAGTGTATTCTAACAAATGTTATTGGCGCAGAAAATGTAATTAACGCTGCATTAGATAGTAATGTAAAACAGGTAGTTGCGCTAAGTACTGACAAGGCTGCCGCCCCAATCAACCTTTACGGTGCAACTAAACTTTGTTCTGACAAATTATTTGTAGCTGCAAACAATATGAAGGGCGCTAGAGACATTAACTTTAGTGTAGTGCGTTATGGTAACGTGATAGGTTCAAGAGGTTCAGTAGTTCCTTTTTTCTTAAATAAAAGAAATGATGGCGTGTTGCCAATTACCGACGATAGAATGACTCGTTTCAACATCACTCTCGAAGCTGGTGTTGATTTAGTGCTTTTTGCCCTTGAAAATATGTGGGGTGGTGAAATATTTGTACCAAAAATTCCTTCTTATAGAATCACCGATGTTGCAGAAGCTGTAGCGCCAAATTCTAAATTGGAAATAATTGGTGTACGACCTGGTGAAAAATTACACGAGGAGATGATTACGGAAACAGATGCTTTAAACACTATTGAGTTTGAAAAATATTACGTAATCTTACCTTCACTTGTTGGTAAGTGGACTCCTGAAGAAATGTGTGAGAAAATGAATGGAAAGAGACTTGAATACGGCTTCAAATATAATTCAGGAAATAATACAGAATGGTTGTCTGTTGATGAATTACGCCGACAAATAACCGAACACGTTGACTCATCTTTTCAAGTAGAAAATTTACCCTATGATATCTAAGCCAATACCATACGGTAAACAGTACATTGATCAAAATGATATAGATGCAGTAGTAGAGGCATTAAAAGGCGATTTCTTGACTCAGGGTCCTTACATCCCAGCATTTGAGAAAGCTTTTGCTGAATATAATGGTGCAAAATATGCTGTTGCTGTAAGTAATGGTACGGCAGCTCTTCATTTATGTGCTTTGGCACTAGGTGTAAATGAAAACACGAGAGTAATAACAACCCCAATTACTTTTGTTGCAAGTGCAAACTGTGTAAAATATTGCGGCGGAGAAATAGATTTTTGCGACATTGATCCAAATACGATAACAATAGACCTTAATAAACTAAGGGTAATGTTAGAGAGCAAACCAAAAGGATACTATACTGGTGTTATACCTGTAGATTTTGGTGGATATCCAGTTGACCTTAAGGCTATTAGGGAAATTGCAGATGAATTTGGACTTTGGATAATTGAAGATGCTTGTCACGCTCCTGGTGGATACAGATTGTATAACGGTGTAAAAGAAAATACAGGACAGGGAAATTATGCTGATTTAGCTATATTCTCCTTTCACCCTGTTAAGCACATTGCAACTGCTGAAGGCGGGATGATAACTACAAATAGTGAAGATCTTTACAATAAGTTATTAAGGGTGAGAACCCACGGTATCACTAAAGACACTGCCCAAATGTCTAAAGTAGATGGTGGTTGGTACTATGAAATGAAAGAGCTAGGCTATAACTATAGACTTACAGACATACAAGCAGCTTTGGGTATTAGTCAATTAAAAAGAGCCGAAGCTGGGCTAGAGAAAAGACATATAATAGCGAAACGCTATGAATTAGAATTAGCAGGCTTGCCTCTAACATTGCCAAATATATTTGTAGAAGGCATACATCACGCACTACATTTATATTTAATTCAAACTGAGAACAGAAAAGAATTTTACGATTTCTTAAAATCAAATAACATCTTTACACAGGTACACTATGTACCAGTTCATACTATGCCATATTATGCTCAATTTGGTTGGAAATATGGAGATTTTCCTATTTCCGAAAATTACTATGAGCATTGTCTGAGTTTACCAATGTATCCGACACTTACTGGGGATGAGCAATCCTATGTAATTGAAACAATAAAAACATTTTACAATCATAAATAACTTTTAAAATAAAAGGAAATGGAATTGAAACGCTGTACCAAATGTGTGACACCAGAAACTCAAGAAACCATCGTATTTGATGATGCTGGTGAATGCAATATTTGTAAAAATATAGAATTTAAACAAGAGCATATTGACTGGGACCAACGCAAAGTTGAGCTAGGTCAATTAATTGAAGAATATAGAGGCAAATACGATTATGACTGCTTAGTTCCTTTTAGTGGGGGAAAAGATAGCACTTGGACTTTATACTATTTGTTAAAAGAGTATAATATTAAGCCGTTAGTAGTTAGATTCGACCACGGCTTCTTGAGACCAAACTTAAATGAAAATACAAAGAAAGTTCAAAGAAAATTAGGTGTTGACTTTCATCACTTTACTCCAAACTGGAAAGTAGTTCAGAAGTTAATGCTACAATCTTTTTTAGAGAAAGGAGATTTCTGTTGGCATTGTCATACAGGTATATTCAGTTACCCAATGTGGGTAGCAATTAGGTACAACGTGCCACTTATTTTCTGGGGTGAGCCTTCTGCAGAATATACTACCTATTATAGCTATGAACAGCCAGAAGAAGTAGATGAGAAAAGATTCAATAGATATGTAAACCTCGGTATCAACGCAGAAGATATGTACTACAGACTAGGAGGTAGTGTAGAAATGAGAGATCTAAGACCATATTCATATCCTCCACTTAAAGAGTTGAGAAGGATTGGTTATAAATCAGTTTGTTTAGGTTCTTACATTCCTTGGGATGCTAAAACACAATCTCATATCATTATGGATGAATTAGGTTGGCAAGGTGACTTAGTTGAAAACGTACCACCTCAATACTCTTATGAGAAAATTGAGTGTTATATGCAAGGAGTTAGAGATTATATAAAATATATTAAGAGAGGTTTTACACGACCTACCCACTTAGCCTCAATTGACATTAGACAAAATGTAATGAGTAGAGAAGACGGTATGGAACTTTTACACCAATATGAAGGTAAAAGACCAGCTAGTTTAGATTTATTCTTAGAATTCGTCGGAATGACCGAAGAGGAATTTTTGAAAATTGCTATGAGTCACTCAGTTTCACCATATCAACATAATCCTGATATTATTACTCCGGGTAATAAATTACCTGACTTTGACTCTTGGAGTAAAGACGGTAAAATGGATAGAAGTGCAGCATTAGAGCAAATAGAAGCCTACGCTGAAAGAAATGGATTTCAGTTATGAGTAAAAATGGGTTTCTAATTGGTGATCGAATTTATTTAAGGGAAGTCAGAAAGTCTGATGTAAACGAAAATTATTATAATTGGCTGGCTGATACTGAAGTAAATCAATATTTAGAAACAAAATATGTCCCTCAAAGCTTGGAAAATATTTCCAGCTTTGTAGCAAGTATGGATGGCAAAAGAGAAGAAATATTACTTGCAATTTGCGATATTGAAACTGAAACTCACATTGGAAACATTAAAATAGGTCCAATAAATTGGCTTCATAGATTTGCTGATATTAGCTTATTAATTGGTGATAAAAACTTTTGGGGTAAAGGTTATGCGACAGAGGCAATAGGTATGGTTACAGATTTTGCTTTCCTTAGAATTAATCTTTTGAAAGTTAAAGCAGGATGTTACTCTGCCAATGAAGGAAGTGCTAGAGCCTTTGAAAAAGTAGGATTTGTGCGAGAAGGTTTATTAAACAAACTTTGGGTCATTAATGGAGAATATCAGGATGAAATCCTTCTTGGTTACCATATAGATGACTGGCGTGTAAGCAATAGGCATTTTCTAAAAAATATAAAACCTGCTTGGATTAAGTAGCTAGATGATTGGTATTATTAACTATGGAATGGGCAATCTAATGTCCGTTTATAATGCAGTTGACTATTTGGGTTTTGATGCAGAAGTATTTGATTCACCAAATGAAATAGATAAGTATGATAAAATTATTTTACCTGGGGTAGGAACTTATCAAATGTGTTTTGATAGTTTAAGAGATTCTGGCTTTGTTGATGTCTTAAATAAGTGTGTCTTGATAGATAAGAAACCAATATTAGGAATTTGTGTTGGAATGCAAATTATGTCTACTACTGGCTTCGAAAACGGCAAGCATAGTGGTTTAAATTGGTTTGACAGTGAGGTAGTTAAGATTGAACCAGGCATCGATGAACTAAAAGTACCTCACGTTGGCTGGAACAATGTAAAGTTTGATTCAAATAATATTCTTTTTAATAAGATTAAACAAGATGTTGACCTTTATTTTGTCCATTCATATCATTTAAAATGTTCAAATGCAGAGAATCGTTTAGCTTGGACTGAATACGGACAAGAAGTAACTGCAGCAATATATAGAGACAATATATGGGGCGTACAATTCCACCCAGAAAAAAGTCAAGACCACGGCTTACAAATTTTGAATAATTTTATTGATTTAGCATAAAAGTTAACGACCAGTGCACAAAAATAGATTAATACCGAAGCTTCAATTGAAAGCAGTTCAAATGGGTTCGTTATCAAGACTCGTTATAGTTACTACGATTAAATTTGGCAAATCAACAAATATTGGAGACCCAATATCTGTTGCCAAAATATATCAAGCGCAAGCAGCTGACGAATTAATATTTGTAGATATTGAACCAGGAACTCATCCAAAGGAACTTATCTATGAGATGATTAAGAAATCTTGTGAGGAAATTTTTATGCCCATTACTGTGGGTGGTGGTGTTAAAACCATTGATGATTTTAAAACTTTACTACATACAGGAGCTGACAAAGTTTCAATTAATACTGCAGCAGTAGAATATCCTGATTTAATTAAATCGGCAAGCGAAAAATTTGGGGCGCAATGTGTTGTTTGCAGCATAGACTACAAAAAAAATGTAGCTGGCGAATATGAAGTCTTTGTAAATGGTGGTAAAACAGCTACTGGGCTTAATCCAGTAGAATGGGCTGTAGAATGCGAAAGAAGGGGCGCTGGTGAAATATTGGCTACTAGCATAGACAATGATGGTACAAGACAGGGTTTAAATATAGAAGTGACTAGAGCAATAGCAAATGTTTTAAACATTCCACTTATTGCCTCTGGTGGTTGCGGCTATACGAAGCATTTTATAGAAGGATACATTGACGGACACGCAGATGCAGTTTCAGCTGGTACTTATTTTTGCTTCAAAGACGAAAACCCTATGCAAACTCGTGGGCAAATAGCTAACGCGGGTGTACCAATTAGGTTACATAGTTAAACTAAATTAAACTAACACAATGACAACTGAAAATATAAATAAGTTGGTATTAGGTACAGTACAATTGGGCTTGAACTATGGTATAAATAACATAAATGGCAAACCAACTCTGGAACAAGCCTTTGATATATTAAATAAGGCCTGGGAAATTGGAATAAGATATTTAGATACTGCCGAATCTTATGGTGATTCTCAAAAAGTAATTGGGCAATTTCACGCTCAGAATCCAGACAAAGTTTTTAATGTAATTACTAAGCTAAAAGGATACACCCTCGGCGAAGATATTAAAGGTAGAGTTCAGTCTTGTTTGCAAGATTTACAACTTGATAAATTGCACTGCTTGTTATCTCACAATTTTAAAGACTTAGAGCATTATGAGTACATTCAGCAAATAATTAGAATAAAAAGCTCTGGTTTAGCTGAAAAACTTGGGGTATCTGTTTACACAAATGAGGAATTATCGTCTGCATCGAATTTTGATTGGTGCCAGATAATTCAATTACCTTATAATGTATTGGATAATTGGAATTTAAGAGGAGAAGCAATATTTAAGGCAATAGAAAATAATAAACTAATACAAGTAAGAAGTACGTTTTTACAAGGTTTATTGCTTAAAGATATTGAACAAATTAAAGCAGATACGTATTTCAATGCGTTGTATGAAAGTATTTTTCAGGTGAATAATTTAGCTGTCCAATCCAATTTGCCAATGGCAAGTATATTATTACAATATGCCCTTCAAAACAATTCATTGAGTCAAGTTTTAATTGGTGTAGAAAATGTAAGCCAATTAATAGAAATTGAAAATTGGTTGAATCAAGTTATACCAAATGAAACATTGAATTCAATAGAAGAAATTTTTATTAGTGATACTTCTAAATTAAACCCAGTAAATTGGCCAAAATGATATTGTCTATTACACAAGCAAGGTTAAGTTCAAGTAGATTTCCAGGTAAGGTTTTGCAAAATATAGCAGACAAATCGCTACTAGAAATGCACTTAAATCGTGTATCAAAATCTACTATAATTGACAAAATAATAGTTGCTACTAGTATACAAAAAGAAGATGATATTATTGCAGAACACGTTGAATCATTAGGATATGAATGCTTTAGAGGTGATTTAAATAATGTTCTAAAGAGATTTTATGACGCTGTTCAATATTACAATCCAGATTTAATTGTTAGATTAACTGCAGATTGTCCATTTATAGATTCAGAAGTTATAGACGACACAATTAGATTATTATTAAATAATAATGCAGATTATGCTTCTAATATATATCCACCTACTTATCCTGATGGTTTAGATTGTGAAATATTTACAAAATCTGCCTTATTAACTGCTTATGCAGAGGCTATTACTACGGTTGATTTAGAGCACGTAACTCCTTATATAAGAAATAATTCAAGCCTTGCTGGTAAAAATAAGTTTAAATCAGTCAACTTTGAATCAAATATAAATACTTCAGATTATAGGTTAACTGTTGATAACCCCGAAGATTTAATAGTAATTGAATATCTGTATAGAGATTTAGGATTAGATGCTAGTTATACAGACATAGTTGATTATTTGCATAATAACCCATTAGCAATTTCTGCTAATAAACATTTAAAAAGAAACGAAGGTATGATAGCTGAAATTTCAAAAGACATCCAATTAAGGAATATTACCAATTTTACTAAATCGAATGAGTACAGGAGTAAAATTCACGATTTAATTCCAGGGGGTGCTCATACATATTCTAAAGGGGATGATCAATTCCCTTTGCTTTCACCTGCTGCCATTCAGTATGGCAAAGGCTCGAAGATATTTGATATAGATGGGAATGAGTATTTGGATTGCCCTATGGGTTTAACTAGTGTGACTATTGGGCACGCATATCAACCAGTAATAGACGCAGTTGCTAAGTCAATGCAACTAGGTGCCAACTATCAACGCCCTAGTTACCTAGAAATGGAAATGGCTGAGAAGTTTCTAGCACTGGTACCAGCCCACGATATGATTAAGTTTGCTAAAAATGGCTCAACAGCTACCACAGCCGCTACCAAATTAGCTAGGGCTTACACTGGTAGAAAATTAATTGCAATTCCTATCGATCATCCTTTCTACAGTTATGATGATTGGTTTATTGGTAAAACTGTATGCGATTTTGGCATTCCTGATGAGATTAAGGGACTATCAGTAACTTATAATGGAGGTGATTTAAATACGCTAGAAGATTTATTTAGACAGTATCCTGACCAAATAGCCTGCGTAATAAGTGAGCCAGAAAGAAGTGTAGATGAAGGCGAATATCCATTGGAACAATTAATTCAATTGACTCAAAGCAATGGTGCGCTTTTCATACAAGATGAAATGATAACTGGATTCAAATATGATTTACCCGGTGTTATTAAAAATAATAAAACAATGCCTGACCTAGCCACTTGGGGAAAAGGTATTGCAAATGGCTTTGCTTTTTGTGCATTGACTGGTAAGAAAGAAATAATGGAACTAGGGGGCATCAGAAATGAAGGTGCTCAAAAACTTTTCTTAATATCTACTACTCACGGCGCAGAGGTCCACAGCTTAACTGCTGGTATTGCTACTATAGATGCGTACCAAACTCATAATATTATCCAGCATAATCATAGTATTGGGGCCAGATTTATAAAGGTTTGTAACGAAATAATTAGTAAACATAATTTACAGGCACATATTCACGTGTACAATTGTAATTGGATGCCCATTATGAGTGTGAAAGACAATACAGGTGCTGTATCTGCTGGCTTGCGTACGCTAGTTATGCAAGAAATGATAAAAAGAGGTGTGTTGTTTCAAGGTGCATTTGTTCCTTGTTTTGCTCATACAATTGAAGATATAAATTATTTCGCTACTGCATTTGATGAAACATTATACATTTACAATGAGGCACTTAAACTTGGGTATGAAAACCTATTAGTAGGCCCAGTAGCTAAAGGAGTATTTAGAAAAATACTTTAAGTCATAGAAATGGTATCAATTTGTTTTAGAGCTGATGGATCTAGAGAAATTGGTTTAGGTCATTTAATTAGAATTGCTGCTATAAAATCATATTTAGCTAAAAATTCTCATTATACTTTCACTCTGTTCACTAAATATAATGTTGAAGGTATTGACCTTGGAATTAATCCAGAAGAACTGATTTACATTCCACAGTTTATTAAAGTTGAAGAAGAGCCTGCTTACATATTTGAAAATCAAAAGTCTGATATTGTTATTATCGATGGCTATTCTTTTAATAATTCTTATTTCAAGCATTTAAAAAATTTAAATTGTAAAGTTGTTTGCATAAAAGATTTCGTAGAGCTAGTAACAGATGTTGATGTTATAATTAATCACGCACCCGGATTAACTGGAAGTTCGTATTTAGGTTTGACTGATGCTCAAGTATTCACAGGATTAAACTATGCTATGTTAAGACCCGAATTTCTGTTTAAATCTCAAGACTTCTCAACTATTAATGATAAGAAAACACTTACTATTATCTTAGGGGGTAGTGACATAAATAATTATACTGGACTAATTATTTCCAATATATTAGGATTTAACTTAAACTTTAAAATTAATGCAGTATGTGGAATTGCAAACCCTAATATACAGCTACTAAGAGAATTTGAATCTGAAAATGTAAGCATACTTTTAAATTTATCTGGGGCTGAAATCAAAGCACTATATCAAACATCTGATTTGATTATAGCTTCGCCAAGCACTTCGGCTATAGAAGTTTGTGCTGTAGGAAAACCATTAGGAGTAATTAAGACAATTGAAAATCAAGCTCTAATTTATAGAGGATTAATCTCAGACCAATTAGCTTTTGATTTAGGGACATCACAAGAAATTTTTAATAAGGAGTTTCGAGATTTGCTATATAATTATCTTACTACATTTGACACTTTAAACTATGCTGATAATCAACTAAAGCAATTAGATTCTCATATAGCTGAACGGTTTAATAAAATAATTGAAGCACTATGTTAGTTCAAATATTGATAGATAATGTGGATTCCTGGGTTGTACCTATGACTAGGCATTTTATAGAAAAATTAAAAAAGCAGAATGGTCAAGAAATAATTTTAGTACATAAACATAAAGATGTTTTAGAGGGTGATATTTTAGTTTTATTGTCTTGTAATAGAATTTACAAGCCACTAAACCGAAACAAGCATAACTTAGTCGCACACGCTAGTGCATTACCTAAAGGTAAGGGAATGTCCCCTCTTACTTGGCAAATATTAGAAGGTAAAAGCGAGATTCCTGTAACATTATTTGAAGCACAAGAAGGACTTGATAGCGGAGAAATTTATGAACAAGTAATTGTTCTACTGAAACGGACTGACCTAATAGATGATGCACGTATTAAAGTAGCAGAAGCTACCTTCACTATGATAGAGCGATTTATAGAAAAATATCCTAATAATATTGGAGAAAAGCAAAAGGGAGAAGAAAGCTACTATAACATTAGGGGTAAAGAGGATAGTAGGTTAGATTTTGATAAATCTATTTCAGACCAATTTAATTTACTTAGGGTTGTTGATAATGAGCGCTATCCTGCATATTTTGACGTAGATGGTGAGCGATTCATTTTAAAAATCTTTAAAGCATAAATAAATTAATATGAAAAGCGAAATAAAAATAGGTCATTATTCTGTTGGAAAGGCATTTAAGCCGCTAGTAATTGCAGAAATGTCAGGCAATCACAATCAGTCGCTTGATCGTGCATTAGCGATAGTAGATGCTGCTGCAGAAGCAGGTGCGGATGCCATAAAATTGCAAACCTATACAGCTGACACTATGACGCTGAATTTGAATAAAAACTTATTCAAAATAGATGATGAGACCTCTTTATGGAAAGGGGAGTCACTCTATGATTTATATAAAAAAGCATACACACCTTGGGAGTGGCATAAACCACTTTTTGATAGAGCTAAGGAGCTTGGAATGCTTGCATTTAGCTCACCATTTGATGTTACATCGGTTGATTTTTTGGAAACCTTAGATGTACCAGCATATAAAATAGCATCGTTTGAAAATACAGATTGGGGTTTGTTAAAGAAAGTAGTTGCTACTGACAAACCAATAATTATGTCAACAGGATTGGCGAATGTTTCAGATATAGACGAAAGTGTGAGAATAATGAGAGGTGCAGGCTGTGAAGACTTTATATTGCTAAAATGTACTAGTTCATACCCAGCTAATCCTTATAATACCAACTTAGCTACAATTCCACATATGTCAGCATTATTTGATTGTCAAGTTGGATTATCAGATCATACTATGGGAGTTGGGGCGCCAGTAGCAGCTATAGCCCTAGGTGCAACAGTAATAGAAAAACATTTTACACTAAGTAGGGCAGATGGTGGTGTAGATTCTACATTTAGCTTAGAGCCACACGAGTTGAAAAGTTTAGTCATAGAAACTGAGCGTGCTTGGCAGTCATTAGGGCAAGTAAAATATGGAATACAAGATACTGAAATAAAAAGCTTGAGGTTCAAAAGGTCAATTTATGTAGTGAAAGATATAGCTGCAGGTGAGCGATATAATACTGACAATTTAAGAGTAATTAGACCAGGGGATGGAATACAACCAAAGCATTTTGACAACATAATAGGTATGAAAGCAGTAAAAGACATTGCAGCTGGTACACCTTTCACTTGGGATTTATTAAATTAAGAATTCATATTGGAGAGCATTATTAAATAGTTAATTGAAGAAATAGAGATAAATTCTTTAATAACTTTGTCAAATATAATTTCAAAGACTTATGTCAATATTATACACAATCAAAAAACAGTTCAAGAATAATCCCTTATTTTGGAGGAATGTTATAAATAAAGGGCAAACTGCAAAGTATAATCAATTGAAAGAGATTCTAGATGACGAGCAATCTAGAATCATAACTGACTTAAAGAATAACGGCTGTGCATTTTCTCATATAGACGTATTATTTAAAGGTAACCCACTTTGGAATGAGTTGCAAAAAGCAATTGAAGATTTAGAGAAAAGTAAAGAGGAATTTATAAATAAAAGTAAGGCTAATGTGAATAATGTAAATGAGATAAATGAAAAGTCATTTATGTTATTCCTAATTGATCCTCTAGTTAAAGATAAAACTAGCATTTGGTGGAGATTTGGAATAGATATCTCTTTAAGGAAAATTGCAAATGCTTACTTCAAAATGCCCGCAGACTTAAGATACTATAATGTATGGCATACTATACCATTTGATGGGGAAGCAAAGACCAGTCAACTTTGGCACAGAGACAGGGAAGACCTACAAATTCTAAAAATATTTGTTTATTTAACTGACGTAACTGATGGAGCTGGTCCATTCACTTATGCTCCTGGCACTCATATTTTAGGTAGTGTTAAGTCTGAACCTGAATACACACTAGAAGAAGGCGTAAAGAGAACTTCAGACGAACAAATGAATGTATTAGTCGGTAAAGACAAATGGATAAAGGGAACAGTGCCAGCTGGTACTATAGCGTTTGCAGACACTCACGGTTATCATAAAGGAGGTTTAGCTAGGACAGACGACCGATTGTTGTACACTTGTATGTACACATCACCTGGGTGTGAAAGACATTATTTTGGTAAATAGTTTTAGGGTTTTAAGTATTAAATGCGTAAAAAAATATTAATTCTTTCATCTAACTTAATAAATGACAGAGTTTTACTTTATAATGATTTTCTAGAAATATTATCTAAAGATAATGATGTATACATTTGGGCAACTTCATACGATACACCAGCCTATCAAAATTTAGAAATCGAAAATGTATACATTCAGGAATTTCCTAAAGTTGAACCAATGAAGTTTAAGTATCAACTGATAAGAAGATTAAACGATTTCACTTGGGACGAAAAGGGCCTTTCTTTTAGCAGAAAAAGTTTTTGGGATAATAGTGACGATGCAAGAAAAACTGATAAGACACTTAAAATTATACGTTATCTAGCAAAAGCAAATAATTTCTTTGGAACTTATAAAATGGTTGAGAAATATTCTGAAAGTCTATACTTGAAGGAAGGTAGATCTCCACAAACTTTAAGCAGACTTAAGAAGATTAACCCAGATTTAATTATTGTTCAAAGCCCATTTAGGATGGACGAGCCTGGCATTGCCGCTGAAAGTTTAAATGCAGGATACAAGACTGTTGCCTTAATTACAAGCTGGGATAACATTTCTACTAAAGCTAGATTTATGTTCCAATATGATGGTTATTTTGTTTGGAGCGATTTTATGAAAAAAGAATTAAATCAGTTTTATCCATACACAATATCAAAAGAGATATTTATAATTAGTGCGCCACAATATGATGTTTTTTTTAAGGAAAAGTATGTAGTAAGTAGGGAGTTTTTCTATAAATCTTTAAACTTAAATTCGAATAAAAAGACGATACTTCTTGCCTTAGGTTCTCCTAATTTGTTTGACGAGATACCTAGTGTAGGCCAAATAGTGGAAATTGTTACTTCAGGAATATTAGGTGATGTTCAATTAATAATCAGAGCACACCCTCTACATAAAAACGATGCTGAATTGTTAAACTATATAGGAAAGTATCCTCAAGTTGCCATTCAACTACCGAACCCGAGTATTAATGACGTGAATTTTACCCACGATGAAATGAAAATATCAGAATGGGCTTCAACATTTAATCATATTGAATTGGTGATAAATTTGGCTAGTACTGTTTCAATAGATGCATCGGTATTAAATAAGCCAGTAATTAACTTAAATTTTGACCCAAGTGGGAAAAAGAATAAGTTAGTTAATGATGTTAATTTTAAAATGAATCATTTTGCGCCTGTTACTGAAACTGGTGGATTATGGCTAGTGAATAATTATCAAGAATTAATAGAAGCTTGCAAAATTTATTTAGAGAATCCTAATTTACATACTAAAGAAAGACGAGATGTTGTTGAATTAGTAATTGGTAACTATCAAAGAGATGGTGCTAAACAGTTTGCAACTGCTGTAGTGAAATTTCTGGTTTAACGAGTCAGATTAAAAAGGTATATGCAAATAAGTAAAAAGAAACATATTGTTCTTATATTACCAAGAGGAGAGGCAATTAGAAATTTTATATTAAGCGGTACTGCCGAAATTCTCAAAAGGGATAATGAAATTACTTTAATATCGGTAATTCCTACTGAGGCTCTTAGGCAGGTATTAGAGCAAAACTGCAATCAATTAATCGAAATACAAGATATTAAGCCTACCTATCAATTAGGAATATTAAGGGAATGGATAGATATAGTTCACGGTAGATGGTTATGGTCTGGTGCAGCTAAATTACGTTGGAAAATAAGAGATAGCGAGGCTAAAGGACTTAAAGAAAAACTGTCAAGAACCGTTAAAAAATGGACAGCATACCCATTTGTGTCAAGATCTGGTGTCTATTTTTTAACTAATATTGAAAATAAACTTAGTCAAGGTAAACAAACAGAGTTGACTTATTTTAAACTGATTAAAGATTTAAATCCTGATCACGTCTTTAATGGTTCACATATACACAGCAAAAACGCACTACCAATTGTCCACGCAGCTATTAAACTAGGCATTCCCACATCGACATTTTTATTTAGTTGGGATAACTTAACATCTCAAGGCAGAATATTACCCAAATACAATCATTATATAGTTTGGAATCAAAGTATATATAACGATTTGTTAAAAATTTATCATCATATAACAGCTGAAAATGTTAGCATTACAGGTACCCCTCAATTCGATTTTCACTTTAAAACTGAGAATCTTTGGTCAAGAGAGGAGTATTGTGACAGAATGGGGTTAAGTCCAAGTAGACCTATCATTCTATATACAACAGGTATGTTAAACCTAATGCCTGGAGAAGAAGTGCTAGTCAAGAATTTAGCAAAAATTATTTCTCAAATTCCTTCTAAACCTCAGCTAATAGTACGTATATATCCTAAAGATACATCAGGCAGATTTGATAAAGTTAAAACTGAATTGTTAGATGTTAAATTTCCTGAAATACCTTGGGAGAAGGCGCATTTAACACCTCTACCAGAAGACTTAGTTTTGTGGTCTAATATGCTTGCACATTGTGAGGTTGGTATTAATGTAGCTAGTACCGTTACTCTTGAACTAGCTATGTTTGACAAGCCTATTATAAATGTTGGTTACAACCCCACAGGTATAAATATTGCCCCTAAAGATTATAGTATTTATTATAGTTGGGATCATTATAAGCCTATAGTTGATACAGGTGCTTTAGATATAGCTTGGAAAGAATCTGAAATTCAAAGGCAGATAGAAACATATTTATCTAACCCAGATCGAAAAAAAACAGAACGCAAAGGACTATTAAATACTTTTTTTGGAGATTATTTAGACGGTAAATCTTATGTAAGAATCGCAGATACCTTAAATAAAATAGTTAATAAGTATGACAAAAAAGCCTAAACTTCTTGTCATTACACACGTTTTACCATTTCCATTATCTGCAGGTCAAAACCTTAGAGTACATTACTCACTGTTAGCAGCCAAAGAAGATTTTGATATAACTATTTTAACATTTGCAAAGTCTGAAAATGTTGACGATGTTCGAAGGAAGTTGCAAACATATTGTAATATAGCCATTGTTTTGAAATCTGCCTATAATGTTAATAATAAAATAGATAAAGTAATTAACAAGATTAGTGCAAAGATTTATTCTGATTTAACAGGGTTAAAAGAAAGTAATTATTACATTTCAAAGAAAGAGTTTACCCTTAACAGAATAAAGTCAGCATTGAAAGGAGAACATTTTGATTTGGTATTATTTGAGTATTGGCACGCTTGGCATTTGGCTTCTTATTTCAAAGAGCAAGGAAGCAGGACTATTTGTGACACCAATAACATTTTATGGCAAACCTATAAAGTACAATACGATAAAAATTATCCTTCCTTCATAAAAAAATATCATTTTAATAACTATAAATCTATTGAAGAAAAGGTTTGGTCAAAATTTGACGCCATTATTGCCATAAACAGGGAAGAGGAAAGTTACATAATTAGAAATGTAAATGTGAATACTAAAGTGTTTCACATTGCAATGGGAATTGATATTTCTAAATGGAAATATCAGGATAAAAAAAATGCAGAGTTAGCCATTGCTTACTACGGTGGTTTAGGAACTAAACATAATGTAGAAAGTGCTAAAATGATTTTTAGTGATGTGTTACCCAGTTTAAGAGCAGACTATCCAAATCTAAAGTATTACATAATTGGATCTAACCCTCCAGACAGTTTGATTAAACTGACTGAGAGCGATAAAAATGCGATAGTTACAGGTTTTGTCGCAGATTTGAATGAAACTTTCCACAATACAATGATTGTGCTTATACCTTGGGTGGGTACTTATGGTTTTAGAAGTAGAATAATAGAAGTTATGGCTTCTGGAACTCTTGTTATTTGTAGTAAAGATGCAATAAGTGGAATGGAATTAGAAGTAGATAAAGGACTTAAGATAGCAAGTACCCCTGTTGAATTTATAAATAAAACATTGCAGGTACTAAAAGAAGGCGAAGCAAGTATACAAGGAAAATTTGCTAGAGAGCAGGTGGAAAATAAGTTTACCTTTGAAAATACATACGTTAAAGGCTTTAAAGAAATTCAAAAATGGATAGTAAAATAAAGAAACTCGTAGTATTTTCTCATAAGCAGATTTGGAAATCGACCAATTCTAAATTAGGATTTGCTACTGATGGTGGATTTGTTTATCATATGAACGCCATTAGCAGTCTATTTGAACAAACAACATTGGTATTGCCATTAAGTAGAATTCAAAAGCAACAAGGAGAAATTGGTTTTGAAGGTAACAATATTACAATTATTCCGATAGATGATATTTCTGGTTCAGGCATAAAACGTAAACTAAAATATCCGTTTTGGTTATTAAAGAACTATGGCATTATTAGAAGGGAAATAAAGAAAGCGGATGCCGTTCACGTACCAATTCCTAGTGATCTTGGAACCATAGGTATGGTTATGGCAAACAAAATGGGTAAGCCATTATTTGTACGTTATTGTGGGAATTGGTTGCAAATAATAACTAAGACGGAGAAATTTTGGCACGGATTTATGGAAAAGAATGCAGGTGGCAAAAATGCATTTTTAACGACGGGTGTGGAATCTGAACCACCGTCTATGGTAAATCCAAATATAAAATGGATTTTTTCCTCCAGTGTTACTAATTCTGAAATATTAGATTTAAGGAAAAACGTTCCTTCACTTGATTTAATTAACCCAAAATTGGTAATTGTTTGCAGGCAAGAGGAAGAAAAAGGTACAAGGCAAGTAATAGAAGCAGTAAAGTTGCTTAAAGCTGAACATCCAAATCTTCACTTACACATAGTAGGAGACGGGGGTGCATTAAGTAGTTTTAAGCAAACAGTAAATGACTTAAGCTTAGAGAATATGGTTACTTTTCACGGAAAAGTAAATCACGATGATGTTTTGACTATTATGCAACAATGCCATTTATTTTGTTACCCAACTAGAAGCTCAGAGGGCTTTCCTAAAGTTGTGTTAGAAGCTATGGCTAGTGGCTTACCAGTCTTAGGCACTCCAGTTTCAGCTATAAAGTTTATGCTAAATACCGGGGGAGGAATTGTACTATCAGATTCTAAGTCTGAAACTTTAGCCAAGGCTATCAATATTGCAATAAGCGATACAGAAACGTATTTAAATATGCAAGAGAAAGCCTTAGAAAAAAGTCAAAAATTTTCCTTAGAGTCTTGGGCAAGTGAGATTAAGAAACATTTAGACATTTATTGGAATTAAAAAATGGGTTTAAATGGCAAAACAATATGCTTTGTAGCTGGTACTGTTGGAATTGGGGGCGCGGAGCAACAGTTATTCTATATTTTAAGAGAATTAGTTTATCTAGGTACTTCTATCCACTTAATTGTACTAAATAACGATGAAGATGGGTTAAAGAGGTTTCAAACTTTACCTATTACAATCCATATTTTATCAGTAAGAAATCCAATATCTAAAATTTTTGCATTAACTAGATTAATTAGAAATATAAAGCCAGATTTACTGCAAAGTCAGCACTTTTATGTGAATTTCTTTGTAGGGATTGTTGGAAAGCTTTTAAAAATTCCAAGTATAGGCGCTTGTAGAAGTTCCTTAGCATCAGAGATGGCAGGTACAGGTAAAGTAAGTACCATTGCGCTAAATCTACCAGACTACATTATAGCTAATAGTAAGGAGGCATTTCAAGAAATATTAAACTTAAGAAAGAAAAATGTTGACACAATCTTTTATTTGCCAAATTGCATAGATGTTTCAGCATTCAAACCATCTGCAGCAAATTCATCTTATAGTGAGAAATTTAATGTACTTACAATTGCTAGATATACTCAAGTAAAACGCATAGATAAAGTAATAGAGTTAGCTAAAAGTGCATTAAAGTTGCATCCTCATTTACAATTTAATATTATTGGATATGGTAATTTAGAAAATGAGCTAATGGCTTTAGCTGAAAATAGCGGAGTTCTAAATAAGAATTTAAAGTTCTTAGGGAAAATGAACCCCAAAACTGAGTTATCTGCATCTAATGCATTTTTGTTAACTAGCGACCACGAGGGAACTCCTAATGTAATAATGGAAGCAATGGCTAGTTGTTTGCCAATATTTACAACTTCTGTCGGTAATATAAATATACTGCTTCAAGATACAAATAATTATATTGTTGAACCAAACGATTATCTTAATATATTAGAAGGGATAGTGCAGCTTAGCGGCGATTCCGATAGGGCTATTAGGATTGGCAATGAAAATAGAATTTTTATTGAAAACCTTAATGGGGGAAAAGTGTTACGTGAAAACTTGACTAACATTTATAATAGAATTTAATGCAATTAGCAAGTATTAAAGTTAGATTAGATGAAATAGAGACTGTTAAATTTGACAGGCTTTTTAAATCTCAATCTAAAGTGCTGATGATTGTGTTGGTGCACTTTGTATTAGGTTTAATCACCAGTTTTACGCCATTTATTTGTTTATTAGGAGGAGTTGTAATTCCAGCAATAGCGTTAATAGAGATAGTAAAAGTACAAGATAGAAATAAGTTGGCTGGTTTTGTAGCTTTATATCTTGGAACTTTTGATTTGTTATTGCGTGGTAATAATGTTGCTTTGCCTTGGGAATATTCTAAGTATATTTCATCTCTGTTTTTTGCAATAGGTTTATTTTATCAGTCTAAACACGTTAAGTTCAATTTTAAGCCAATATTTTATCTAGTTTTATTATTACCGTCCATATTGGTATTAAATTTTACCTTACCTTTTTCAGAGATTAAGAATAGTATTAGTTTTAACTTAAGTGGGCATTTGTGTTTAGCCTTGTCTATTGCTTATTTTCTAAGTATAAGAATTCCATTACAGTCTATTAAAAGCTTCCTTTTAGCAATCACACTTCCTATGATTGCAAGTGTAGGTAGTATAGTTACCAAGATTGGAAGTTTATCCAGTATTACTTTTAATATGCAAAGTAACCTGCAGGCTTCTGGTGGCTTTGGTCCAAATCAGACTGCTGTTTTATTGGGGTTTGGATTCATAGTCATTATAATTGGGATAGTTATAAATCAAAATATATTTAAAAATACTAATTTGAATATTACCTTGGCTATGATATTTCTTGGTTTTGGTTTGTTTACATTTTCACGTGGAGGAGTTGCTGTCGCAATTTTAGATCTTTTAGGATTAGCAGGGTTAGGTTTTTTATTAAAAGTTAATCCAAAATCTATTAAAAGAATACTTTCTTTAATTTTCTATATCTCTATACTACTTGTAATAGTATTTGTTATTATTAAAGTAATAACAAATAATTCACTGTCTAACAGGTATCTAAAAACTATAGATAAGAAAGCTGTAACTGGAGCACAATATGATACTAAAAGTGATGTAGATTTGTCTGGGAGAGATAAATTAGTTGAAATAGAGTATCAAATATTTTTAGACAATCCTATATTGGGAATAGGTCCAGGAGGTGCTACATATCATTTCAAAAAAGTAATTGGTTATTCTTTACCTTCTCACACAGAATTTTCAAGATTATTAAGTGAACACGGATTGTATGGAGTAGGTTCTTTGCTTTTCTTAATTTCAATAGTATATAATAAATATAAGCGAAGTTCTAAATATAGTAAGCTGCTCATTTTCGGCTTTGCATTTTTTACTGTAGCATCTATGTTGCACGCAGCGATGCGAATCGCAGTTATATCATATGCTATTGGTTTGGGTTTGATAAATATAATAGAAGATGAACCTAACCCTTTAGAATCAAAAATAGAATGAATAAGAAAGTATTATTTCTTGGAGAAACCTTCCGAGCTGATGCACAAACTTGGATAAAAGGTTTAAAAGAATACGGAGATTTCGAGATTATTAGCTGGGAAATTCCCATTTATTCTGGTAAAATTGGAAGAATTAAAAGAATTATTAAATGGCTAGGTGCTGTAAACCAACTTAAGAAATTGGTTAGACAACAAAAACCGGATATTGTTTTGGCATATAGGGTAACTAGTTTTGGTTACTTAGGTGCAAAATTAGGTAAGCACCCATTAGTAGTTGCTCAGCAAGGTGTGACAGATGTATGGCCACCAAATACAATAACAACACCTTTTAAAGCCAAACTTGCTAAATATGCGTTAAATCAAGCAGATTTAATTCACGCTTGGGGCGATGTAATGGTACCAGCTATGATAGAATTAGGTGCTAACACAAAAAAGATTATGGTTATGGCCAAAGGGGTTGACAAAAATGTATTTTATTTTGATGGAAGTAATTCTGATTTAGATTCTATTAATATAATTGTAACTAGAAGCTTATCAAGTGATTATAGACATAAAAATATATTAAATGCTATCCATTTAGTTAAAAAAAAGGGTTATAATATTAAGTGTTATATGGTCGGAGGAGGGCCATTGGAACAAGATTTGAAAAATCAAACAATTGAACTAGAATTAGCTGACAACATTGTATGGTTGGGTAAAATTCCAAATACTGATCTTGGAAATTGGTTAAGAAAATGTAATTTTTACGTTAGTACACCAATTAGTGAGGGTGTTTCATCAAGTTTGTTTGAGGCTATGGCTTGTGGTTGTTACCCAATTGTAACAGATTTAATTGGAAATAGAAGTTGGATTAATCATAATGATAATGGTAAACTTGTTGGGATTGATAATAGTATTCAATTAGCTGATGAATTAATAGATGTTTGGTTGAATAAAGAACATCACACTAGAGCAATAACCTACAATATTGGATTGGTTAAGGAGAAAGCTACTTATCAGACTAATATGCCTCAAATAGTTGCTAAGTATTTTGAATTAATTGATGTTGCTTAATTTTTTTTGCCAATTCCAAGAGTTGAGTAACATTTCGGATAGATGTGTGGTTGCTTTCCAATGAAGCTCAGTTTCAGCCTTAGTTGTTTCTGCAAATATTTGAACAATGTCACCCTCACGTCTATTGCCATAAGCCCAGTTTAATACTACACCAGATACTTTTTGAAAAGTTTCTATTATCTCCAAAACTGAAAAGCCTCTACCAGTTCCTAAGTTAAATGCTTCAACTTTAGCGATTCGTTTTTTATTTAATAGCCTGTCTATAGCTATTACGTGTGCTTTAGCTAAATCTATTACATCTATATAATCTCTTATACAAGTGCCGTCTGCAGTAGGGTAATCATTACCATATATGGTCACTTTTTCACGTAGTCCAGCTGCAGTTTGAGTAACTACAGGTACAAGGTTATTTGGTATGCCGATAGGTAATTCACCTAGCAGAGAAGTAGGATGAGCACCAATAGGGTTAAAATATCTAAGTAATATTGCTTTAAAATCAGAAGTTGCACTAAAATCTTCAATTATTTCTTCTGCTATTTTTTTAGTATTACCATAAGGAGACTCTGGTCTTATTCTTGGTGAAAGCTCAGTAACAGGCAATACATCTGGTTGTCCATACACAGTACAACTTGAAGAAAATACTAAGTTATTTACTTTATTTAAATCACAAACATTTAATAGGTTAAGTAGTCCAACTACATTGTTGTTGTAATATTTCAAAGGTTGAATGACAGATTCACCAACAGCTTTTAATGCAGCAAAATGAATAATACCCAAAATGTCAGAATTTTCAATAAATACTCTTTTTAATTCTATTTCGTTGCAAACGTCAACATTTTCAAATTTAACGGTACTGTTTGTAAGAGTATTTATCCTGTCAATTACGAATTCATAGCTATTAGTAAGATTATCTACTACAACAACTTCATAGTTATTATCAATTAATTCAACAACAGTGTGTGAACCAATGTAGCCTGCACCACCAGTTACAAGAATTTTACCCTT
>JAWXCF010000007.1:0-31011 GCA_034440515.1 Bacteroidota bacterium | reverse complement strand
TTTTATTTCAGTTACGTTTCGTCTCGTATATTTAAGTACTTTATAGGAAGTAAAAGTATTTTTTTTTCTAGATTAATCTTGAAATTTGAAAATTTTGTCACTTTAATTTTTGTGAATGGGAGAATTTAAAAATTAAACCGAGGCAGGTTTACGTTCTAATATGTATGAGGGTAAGAAAACTATTTTGCATTTTACTTTTAGGCTTTGCCATATTTAGCAATTATAATATAAATGCACAATCAGAAGATGTAACTATCAAGGAATATAGTTATGTATTAGACGTAAATATGTACATATCTCATCTATTTCTATTTTCTGACAATACTTTTGTTTTTACGACAGTTAGTTGCTACACCGCCAAACATATTCGTGGCACTTGGCGAGAATAAAATTCTATTATTTAGTTGAATAGTTATCTAAAATATAGTAAGAAAATATCTGTTTATTTAGGTTAAGATTGTAATAGTTTCAATATTATTGGTTACAAATTTACAGTTTTAAATGAAGATAATAAACTTTTACGGGAGACAAAATTCAATTACTATAGATAAGAAATAATTTCTAAAGCAGTAACAAATGATGCTGGGCAATGTCAATTTAAGGATAGTGGGGCAACTCACTATGTTGTTAGATATGATGATTACATTTCATACACCATAAACTTATTAAATGATCCAATAGAGGGTAAGTTTAATAACATCCAAATTGGACTAGAGCTCGGTACTGGACTTTAATGTCAAGACTTGAAATTTAAGATACATCCCAAAGGTTTAATGCGATTAATATATGTTCGATACAGGTATAATTTCTAAACGCTTTATGAAGAGCATTAACTCTTAATATTTAGTTTGAAACCAAAGTTCCTATCTGCTCATCTCCAGACACTATGTTTAAGAAGCTATTGTCTTGATTAATATCAAATACAATGATGGGTAGATTGTTTTCTTTGCACAGCGTTATGGCTGTCATATCCATTACGTTTAGGTTCATCTCATATACCTCACTGTAGCTAACTTTGTCATATCTGGTAGCAGTAGGGTCTTTCTCTGGGTCTGCAGTATATATGCCGTCAACACGTGTACCCTTTAGCACTACGTCTGCACCTATTTCTATGGCACGTAGTACAGCAGCAGTGTCGGTTGTAAAGTATGGATTACCTGTACCAGCCGCAAAAATGACTACTCGCCCCTTTTCTAGGTGCCTAATGGCGCGCCTGCGAATGAATGGCTCACTGATTTGTTCCATCTTAATGGCACTTTGCAACCTAGTCTGTATACCAAATGACTCTAAGGCACTTTGCAATGCCATTGCATTTATAACTGTTGCCAGCATTCCCATATAGTCAGCTTGAGCACGGTCTTGTACGCCGCCCTTCATAGCGTCTATACCTCTAAATATATTGCCCCCGCCAATTACTATACCTATTTGTGCGCCTGTGTCGGCTACCTTTTTCACCTCATTAGCATAGTGGGTTACAGCATCGGCATCTATACCGAATTGCTTATTGCCCATTAACGATTCGCCAGATAGCTTTAATAGTACGCGTTGATATTTCATAATTTGATGTAGTGGCTATGTGTCCATTACTAGTCACATTAATGCGTCAAAAATAGTAATGATATATGGGCAAAAAAAGGAATCTAAATTCTATTTGAAATAATGCTCATCATAGTTGTTGAAATGCAAGAATAGTAAATCCAAGACTATATTTAGTTTTTACAATAATATTTGGTTTACTATACTGTCATATTTGATTTAAGAAGAATAGATTAGTGTGTTAAGAATAATTTAAAACCAATTAACAAAAAAAGGGGAAACCTTTCGGCTTCCCCAAATAATATGTAATCAAGCTAGAGAGAATTTATTCTCCTAATCCGACTCTTTTAAATTCAGTAACAGTAAGGCCAGCACTGGTTTCATTCAGCATTTTGCGAATGTCTTTGCTGTTGTCTTTCACAAATTCTTGATTTAACAAGGTATTGTCTTTAAAGAACTTGTTTAGCTTACCTTGAGATATTTTTTCAATCATCTCTGCAGCTTTACCCTCTGCCAATAGTTGCTCGCGTGCTATTTCTAGCTCACGTTGAATGGTATCTTGTGGCACATCTTCTTTGTCTAGACTTACTGGGTTCATTGCTGCTATTTGCATTGCAGTGTCTTTACCAGCAGCTATTATTGCGTCATTCTGATGTTGATTCATAGCAACCAATACACCAATTCTATTGGCGCCGTGGTTGTAGGCTACTACGGCAGGTGCGTCTATTTTAATGTATTCTATTACATCAATTTTCTCACCTATTTTAGCCACTTGTTCATCTAGGTTATCCTGTACAGATCTACCGTCTAATGCTAAAGCCTTTAGGGCATCTAGGTTGGTAGGCAGACTTTCCATAGCTAAATTAGCAATCTTCTCACCAAAGGCGATGAAGTCAGCATTTTTAGCAACGAAATCGGTTTCAGAGGTTAACTTAATGATGATACCGGTAGTGCCATCTTGATTGGTTTTAGCAATAACTACCCCCTCGTTAGCCTCACGGTCAGCACGTTTTGCTGATACCTTTTGGCCACGTTTACGTAGGTAATCTATTGCACCTTCAAAATCGCCATCAGTTTCTTGTAGGGCGTTTTTACACTCCATCATTCCTGCACCCGTTGCAGTTCTTAGTTTGTTTACTTCAGCAGCTGTGATAGCCATAATATATTGTTAAAGTATAATTGAGCTGTGTAAAATGTTAAGCAGTTAGGCTTGAGCTACTTTCTCAGGATTTTCATCCTTCTGTGACTCTTTATTCTTACGGCGTTCGTTTAGCCCTTCCTCTATAGCAGCTACTATTACATTCATAATGTATGATATTGATTTAGTCGCATCATCATTACCTGGTATTGGGTAGTCTATTATATTTGGGTTGGCATTGGTGTCCACAATACCAAATGATGGGATACCCAATTTGGTAGCTTCTGCCACGGCTATGTGTTCTTTCTTGATGTCGATAATGAATATAGCTGCTGGTAATCTACCCTCATCTAATCCACCTAGTAGTTTTTGCAATTTCTCACGTTCACGACCTAGCATTAGGCGCTCACGTTTTGCCAATGTATTAACAGTACCGTCGCTAATCATCTTGTCGATAGTTGACATTTTTTTGATACTTTTACGTACAGTAGAGAAATTGGTTAACATTCCACCTAACCAACGCTCAGTTACAAAAGGCATACCTACTTTGGTAGCAGCCTCTTGTACTATTTCTTTAGCTTGTTTCTTAGTTGCAACAAATAGTATTTTTCTACCTAGTCTAGCTAAGTTTTGAACGGCGAATGCTGCCTCTTCTAGTTTTCTGGCACTCTTATTTAAATCGATAAGGTGAATGCCATTTTTCTCCATAAATATGTATGGAGCCATATGCGGATTCCATTTGCTACGAAGGTGTCCAAAGTGAACGCCTGCCTCTAGCATATCTTCCACTTTTATATTAAAGCGTGAGTTATTTTCAGACATAAAAATTCAATAATTGAGTGATAAAGATTAACGTTTGCTGAACTGGAAGCTCTTTCTGGCTTTTTTATGACCAAATTTCTTACGTTCAACCATTCTAGGGTCACGGGTTAAGAAACCTTTACTTCTCAGTTCTGGCTTATTTTCCTCATTTTCCTTTACTAAAGCTCTGGCGATACCCATACGGATTGCCTCTGCCTGTCCTGTTAATCCACCACCCTTTACTTTGATGTCCACGTCAAATTGACCCAAACCTTCTGTAGCTTCTAGTGATTGATTCACAACAAATTGGCGAAGGGAACTGGGGAAATACAATTCTAATGGTTTACCATTTATAACTATGGTACCGGTACCTGCCTTCAGGTACACTCTTGCTATTGAAGTCTTACGACGTCCGGTTGCGTTGATACTTGCCATACTACAGGGTAATCGTTTTTGGGTTTTGTGCAGAGTGAGGATGCTCCCCTCCCACATAGATGAATAAATTGTTCAAATACTCCTTACGAAGTTTGTTAGCGGGCAACATACCACGAACGGCCATTTTCAGCACGTCTTCGGGTTTTTTGGTCATTAGCCTAGCGGGTGTAATTTCGCGCTGTCCTCCTGGGTAACCTGTATAATGAATGTAAATTTTATCATTCATTTTGTTACCGGTAAATCGTACTTTTTCAGCATTAAGTATGATTACCTTGTCACCACAGTTTACGTGGGGACTGAAGGAAGGCTTATTTTTGCCTCTAATGATTTTGGCTAGCTGAGCTGCCAGGCGGCCTACCACCATGTTTTCCGCATCTATCACGAGCCATTCTGATACAACAGTTGATGACTTAGCTGCTACGGTCTTATAACTTAAAGTGTCCACGAGTTTCTATAATATAACTATCTCGTTATTAAAAATTAATAATGGACGGCAAAGGTAAGAAAATTATTGGAAATATAAAATAAACTCTATCAATTATTTATATGAAGGGTCTATTTTGGATTTAATGTAGCTATATTTCTTGAATCTGTAGAATTCTAATATTTTTAGCAATTATGATGTAAGAATAGCAATCTGGCCGCTAAGGTGCTATACGTATGTGCAACTTAATCTTAGCTAACTCGCTGTTATTATAAGAAAAGAACATTTCTACTAGTATAAACTGTCAACCTATTTAACCACGTAATTAACAGAGAAATAAGAATATTTCTAATTAACCATATAAAACTAGCGTAGGCTAAATTATTTTTAAGTAATATTGGCTTAGCTATGCAATTCATTCAGCAATCTATTCCAGACATTATTTTAATTAAGCCCGTTATCCATACCGATATTAGGGGTTCGTTTATGAAGGTTTGGCATAAGGACTTATATGCTGAGCAAGGAATTAATGTAAATTGGGATGAGTGCTATCACAGTCGCAATGTAGGGGGAGTCATTAGGGGGATGCACTTTCAGTTACCACCACACCAACACGCTAAACTGGTATACTGCAGTGCAGGGAAATTGCTAGATGTTTTAGTGGACCTTAGGAAGGGTTCCGCAACTTTCTGTCGTCACTTTAGTATTGAATTGTCGGCCGATACTGGCGATATGCTGTACATACCTGCTGGCTTTGCTCACGGCTTTTGTACCCCTTATGGCACAGCCACTATGCACTATATGGTGAGTACTGTTTATAATCAGGCAGCAGATACGGGAATTCGCTATGATAGCATTAATTTCAATTGGCCAGAAAATTGTCAGATATTAAATGCTCGTGACTTAGCATTCGTCAGTTTATCGGATTTCGATTCCCCATTTTAAGCTAATTGAAATTTTATTTGCAGAGCTAATTAATTTAATTCCCGATAAAATACTATTTCTAGTTCCTCGTAATATCCAGTTAACTTGGAATAATATTAGAAAAACCTACCTATATATTTCTAAAAAATACTCCGATAAATGCAGGTCAATTTATTTTTAATCTGATTATGGGCTATGTACTTTTGAATATTGCTTCATATAAATGTTAAGCTTATATGAATAATGCCTACGGGGAATGGAAAAAATTCCTCATATTTGACGTTTTATAATAATTGCACAACAAAGAATGAGGAATAAAATTTTACTCATAGCCATCATTTTCAGTATTTTTACTGGAACACTGTACGCTCAAGATCAGACTATTACAGGGACAGTAACAGATGAAACATCTGGTGCCCCGATAGAGCGCGCTGCCATAATATTATATAAAGGAAGCAAAAATGTAGCCGCTACTAGAACAGATGAACAGGGTAGATTTACACTTAAAGTTCGTGAGTCAGGTGTTTATGACTCTCTTAAATTTCGCGCGCCTACTCCAGATGTATACCCCAAAGTCTATACCAAAGTTTCTATTTCTTCAGGTCAAAGCTTAATTTTTAAAGTAACACTAAGTAATAAGGTAACCGAAGTGTATGTTACGTTTGACCCAAACCTTAATGTAAAGAAAACCACTCAGGAGAATGTAATAAGCGGAGACGATTTGCAGAAAACTCCAGCAGAAAACTTAGGCCAAGCCATTCAAACTACGGGGGGTGTTATTGCATCAGGTGGGGGGTTCTCTATAAGAGGTAGTAGAACAGATAATACGCTATACGTAGTAGATGGAGTACGTACCAGAGGATTACCTACATTATCTAGAAGAGGTATTAAGGAATTGAGCATCACAACTGGTGGTGTACCAGCAGAGTATGGCGACGTATTGGGTGGGGTAGTTAGTATTACCACGCGTGGTATGGCAGATGAATATTCTGGTAGTGTCGAGGTTAGGACTTCAGAATTTTTAGATCCATTCTCTTATAATTTTATAGAGGGTACTTTTACAGGTCCCTTAATTTTTCAAAATAGAGATGAGAATAATGTAAAGCAGAAAAACTCTTTCTTAAAAAAGAAGGGCAAATCTAGCCGTGCTATATTGGGTTTTTTCGCAGCAGGTACCATACAATATTTGGGCGTTAATTCTCCCCCTGCCATTGATATGTATCAAGTTAAAGACCAAGCATTTGAAAATATTAAGAATAATCCAATAGCAGCGTCACCAACTGGGGGTGGGTTTGTGTCAACAGCAAACTTTATAACTAAAGACGATTTAAACAAAACTCGATTTGTACCTAATACTGCTAGTATCAATTACAGCTTTACGGGTAAGATATCATTAGCACCAACTGAAAATTCTGACTTTACTGTCGGTGTAACTGGTGATAGAAACTCTAGAAACGCCTACATATATACCTATAATCTATATAATTCGGCAAATAACCCACTAGTAACCACTGCAAATACAAGGGTATTTGCCAGATATACACAAAGATTTAAAGAAGATACCACTGTAAAAGGTGGCATTAAGAACCCATACTATACTGTACAAGCCGACTATACTAATAATAACAACATCACTCAAGACGAGTCATTTAAAGACAATTTATTTGCTTATGGCTATATAGGTAGATTTACTAGAGATTTCAGGCCAAACTATATATATACTGTTGATACAGTTGACGGTAAAAGGGTGCAAAGTAATTATTTACAAGGTTTTCAAGAAAGTAGGGTAACATTCACACCGGGCACTTACAATCCTTTACTAGCTAACTATAACACTGGTTTCTTTAATTCATTGACCTTTTTAGACCAAGGTTCTGCAGTATCTTCTTCTTTCGCCGTAATTCAAGCAGCTGGTGGTTTGCTGAATGGTCAAACACCAACACCAATTTATTCATTATGGTCTGCACCAGGTACTCGGTTTGGTAACTATAACAAAAATTCATCAGAGCAGTTTTTTGTAAATATTAAGGGTGGCTTTGAAATTAACAAACACAGAATCACCATAGGTGCTCAATATCAACAAAATGTAATTAGAAGTTATGATGTAGGGGTTGGTAACCAAGGTACTAGTGTACAAACACTTTGGACTCTTGCCCGCCAATTGACCAATAGGCACTTAACTACACTAGACAGAACTAAGCCAATACCTGTATATGATCAATTTGGAGTTTTCACAGACACCATAAACTATCCGTATGCTATTGCTGCCAGCGGACAATCAACGTTTGATAAGAACTTTAGAAATTATCTAATATCAATAGGTGCTCGTGATAATAATGGTAAATTAATTGACCAAACATCACTTATAAATATAGACCAATACAAACCAGAGGAGTTAAAATTATCTTATTTCTCTCAAGATGAGTTATTAAATAACGGTAACTCTTATGTATCGTACTATGGTTATGATCATTTAGGTAATAAAGTAAAGGGAAGAGGTACCCTTAACAATTTCTTAGATTCTAATAGAAGAAATGTAGGCGCCTATAATCCAATATATGTAGCAGGATACATAGAAGACCAATTCAGTTTGAAAGACATAACTTTCAGAATAGGACTTAGGGTTGATAGGTTTGATGCCAACCAAAAAGTACTTAAAGATCAGTACAGTTTATACCCAACCAGAACAGCAGGTTCTGTAAATACACTAGGAAACAGGGACATAGTGCACCCAAGTAATATAGGGAGTGATTATGTGGTATATGTAGATGATGCACTAAACCCAACTAGAATAGTTGGTTATAGAGACGGTAATAGGTGGTTTGACAACACAGGTGCAGAGGCTCCAGACCCCAACGTGCTGGCAACTAGTACGACAAGCGGTCGTATTCAACCCTATTTAACTGCTAATACCAGAGAGCAGATAACACTAACTGATGCTTCATTTACCGACTACAAGCCACAAATTAACCTATTACCTCGTATAAGTTTTGCATTCCCAATTAGCGAAAATTCACAATTCTATGCAAACTATGACGTGTTAACACAAAGACCTGTAAACAGTCAAGTAAGTTGGGATGACTACTACTTCTTACAACAAAGAGCAACATTGGTTATAAATAACCCGAACCTAAGACCAGAGAAAAGAACAAATTATGAATTAGGCTTCAACCAAAGAATTAGTAATAGCAGCTCTATAACTATGACGGCGTATTATGGTCAAATACGTGACCAAGTACAAAGAGTACAGATAAATCAAGCCTACCCAATCACTTATGTATCTTTTGGAAACATAGATTTCGGTACAGTTAAGGGTTTCACATTTGGTTATCGCTATGCTAGAGCAGGTGCAACAAGCCAATTAGATGCAGTATCTGGTATTGAATTAAATGCAAGCTATACATTACAATTTGCTGAGGGTACCGGTTCTGGTGCTTCCTCTGCAGGTAATTTAATTAGTGCAGGTCAACCAAACCTACGTACACCCTTCCCACTAGATTATGATGTTAGGCATTTGATTAACGGTATTATTGACTATAGATTTGGTAGTGGTAAAAACTATCAAGGCTTCTCAATTGCCGGCAGAAGAATATTACAAGATGCAGGTATTAACTTTATATTCAATGCACGCTCTGGTACTCCATATACCAAACAAAGCAATGTAACCATTGGTAATGGTGGTGACGTTCAGATAGGTGTATCTCAACGTTCACAACTGCTAGGTACCATAAATGGTAGCCGTTTGCCTTGGCAACTTCGTTTAGATGCTCGTATAGATAAAGACATATTTATTACTGCACGTAGATTAGATCCTAGTTCAGGACTGAAAAACAGAGTTAGAACAGGAACTACTTTAAATTTATTTGTATTCATACAAAACGTACTAGATGCTAAGAACATAGTTGACGTGTATAAATTCACAGGATTAGCCAATGATGATGGTTATTTAAATTCACAATTGGGTAAAAGAGACGCCAGCAGTGCTATTGACCCAGTTGCATTCTACGACCAATATTCCATTAAAGTAAACGATCCAAGTAATTACATTAACCCAAGATTTTTCAGAGTAGGCGCTATGTTGATATTTTAATATTGACATAACAACTATATAATAAATAAGAATAAAATGAAAATAATTAGCCAAAAAAGTCGACTTCTGATACTGGCTGTATTGTGTTTGTATTCAGCTAGTGTGCTGTCTGCACCTAATACAGGGCAGAAGTTTAATACCCCAAAGCGCGGTAAACGTGCCGCTGGTTGTGCTCCGGCAACAGGTCAGTCAGACTTAGATGTGAATAACGTAAGAGCCAGAATAATGAACGGTGGTGATGCCTGGTGGGACCTAGTAAGTACAGCTAAATATGAGGTGCCTAAAGTAACCCAAGCTGGACAAGTACGTAGAAATGTACTATTTGCAGGTGCATTATGGATAGGTGGTTTAGAAAATAATAACTTGAAACTTGCAGCGATGACCTATCGCCAGTCTGGTTCTGACTTTTTCCCTGGCCCACTAGATGTTAGTACTGCTCAGATAGATGGTAATCAATGTAGAAATTGGGATAGAATATATGAAATGACCCGTGCAGAGATAGACGAGTTTAAAAACAACCCAGCCTTAATGACTGAGGCTATAAGAAACTGGCCAGCGCATAACTACAACGGTGGTTCTGGTCGTACTGGTAATGCTGAGTATTTTCAAGCACCCTTTGTTGACGTAGATAAAGATGGTGAATATCATCCTGAATTAGGTTTAGATTATCCAGACATTTTTGGTGACCAATCACTTTGGTACGTGTCAAATGATAAAGGAAATGTACACGGTGAAACTCAGGCAGATGCCATCGGTTTAGAATTGAGAAGTCAAGCATTTGCATACTCTACTAATGATGAGATAAATGATATGACTTTCTATACTAATGAGGTTATAAATAGAAGTTCTGGACAATTAGACAGTACCTATTTTGGACAATGGGTTGACTGTGACCTAGGTAATGCTAATGATGACTATGTAGGAGCTGATAGACTAAGGTCTATGGGTTACTGCTATAATGGTGATGATAATGATGAAGGTGTACTTGGCTATGGAGCTAATCCACCTACTATAGGTATCGACTTTTTTGAGGGACCACTAGACCAAAATGGCAAGCAAATTGGATTAAAATATTTTGTTTATTATAATAATGACTTTAGCATAATTGGTAATCCTAGTGCGCCATTACACTACTATTATTATCTAACTGCAAGATGGAAAGATGGTCAAAATGTAACAAACGGTGGAAGTGGTAGAGGTGGAAGTATGTCTTATGATATTATGTTTGATGGTGACCCTGTACTGGGTAATACTGGCGGATGGACCGAATTAACTGCTGGTAATAGACCTGCTGACAGAAGGTTTTTACAGTCTTCTGGACCATTCTCACTAAAACCAGGTGCTAGAAACAAAGTAACTGTTGGTGCCGTATATGCTAGAGCAAGTGCTGGTGGCGCTACGGGTTCAATTAGTTTACTAAGATTAGCAGATGACAAAGCTCAAAAACTATACAACAACCAATTTAAATTAATAGATGGCCCAGATGCCCCTACTTTAGTAGTTAGAGAGTTTGATGAAAAACTAATTTTATCGCTTGAAAATACACTACCCATTGAAAATTATAAAGATAAAATTATTGGTTCTAATGGTCAAGATGTTACTTATAAGTTTCAAGGTTATCAAATTTATCAATTGAAAAATAGCACGGTCACTTCTTCTGAGTTAAATCAAGTAGATAAGGCAAGGCTAATTGGTCAAGTTGATTTTAAAGATGAAATTACAGACATAGTTAACCAAGAGTTTGACCCAACTGTAAATCAAAACAAATTTGTAAAATATGTTGAAGGTGCAGAGAATAACGGAATTAGACACACGTTTGAGATTACATCAGACGCCTTTGCAAGTGGAAATATTAACTTAGTCAATTTTAAGTATTATTACTACCTAGTGATAGCATACTCAATTGCTGATGATGCTAATGAGCCAATTCAATATTTGGCGGGTCGTAGAAATGTTAGAGCATATACAGCTATACCGCACCCTAATAATCCAGAGTTTGGTGGTACCATTTTAAACTCTGTGTATGGTTTTGGTCCGAAAATTACCAGAATCGAAGGTATTGGTAATGGAGGTAAAATACTCGAGATAACTACAGAAACTGAGAATGAAATACTTGCTAATGGCAAAACAAATACCCCAACCTACAAGGGTGGTAACGGCCCTGTCGATATCAAAGTATATGATCCAACTAGAATTGCACCAGGCAAGTATGTGTTGAAATTTTTAGATAGCGTTATAAACAAAGTGCCTAATCCGGCAGCATTTACTACATTGTCATTAGCAACTGGTGGTAGTAATTTTTCACCAAGTTATACGGCTGTTGCCAGATGGGAATTAACCAATACGACTACTGGGCAAGTTATATTAAGTGAATCTGCGATAAATAAAAATAATGAACAGCTTTTATTCAGAGTTGAGACCAGAGCTGGTAAAGATGTTCGCTTACCCTTGGGTATCAGCATCACCATCAATCAAGTTAATGGACCTGGTTACTCTTGGTTAGATGAAAAAAATGGATTCCTAGAAGCTACACTAAAATATAATGACTCAAGTTACGCTTGGTTAGGTGGTATAGAAGATGTTGATCATCAAACTAATCTACAAGCAGGGGTGCCAACACCTGGGAACTGGATTAGATCTGGTAGATATGGAAACTTAAGTATGATTACTACTGCTGTAGATGATGCAGCCATAGATACAGGTGCTGTTAAAACTTGGAATGACCCTAATGAAAGTTATGAAAGGCTTTTAGGTGGTATTATTGCACCTGCTGCACTTTGTGCACGTTCTACTACTGGTACAAACAATAGTGTAACACTAGGGCCCGTACCAGGATTTTTAAGTGCTAATTTTCCGAGATTAACTCAATTACCTAGTGTTGACCTTGTATTTACTAGCGACAGAAGTAAATGGAGTGAGTGTGTAGTATTAGAAATGGGAGAAGCGGAAGGTATAAATGAAGGTAATGCTAAAAAATTCCAATTACGTAAGCACGAGGGCTGGTTGGGTGAAACCGATGCTGCAGGTTTGCCTGTATATAGCAGCGACCTACTAAAGAGAGGTAAAAGTTTGTTCCCAGGTTATGCTATTAACTTAGAAACTGGCGAACGATTGAATGTGTTTTTTGGCGAAGACTCTCACCTAAGTGATCAATCAGGTAATGATATGATATGGAATCCAACCCAAACTGAAACCAACCCTTCAGCAGGTTTTCAAGACTTCTTAGGTAGGTATCTGTGGGGTGGTAAACACTGGATTTATGTTATGAATAGTTTTGGTGGTACACCAGTAAATAACCCAATAGCAGGTGCCTATGATAGATGTAATAGAATATGGAATGTAGTTAGTTTATCTAATCCTACTACCTCTACTCTAATTAATACTTTTAGTAGTTTGGCTTGGGTAATGGAACCGATGTCTAGATTGAAATTAGCTTCTATAAAAGATGGTATCATTCCTACAGAAACTAGAATTAGACTTAGAGTTGAACGTCCATATCAGACTTACGCAAACTCTGGGAAAAATAAAGGCATTCCGTTGTACGAATTCAGTACAGATGACATTGCAGCAGTCCAAAATAACAAGCCAGCTGGAACCAGCGCGCTAGACATTGTTAACATAGTGCCTAATCCTTATTATGCTACCAGTTTATATGAAACTAATCAGTTAGATAATAGGGTAAGAATTACCAATATTCCATCTAAAAGTGTGATAAAAATTTATACACTAGACGGTACTTTGATAAGAACCTTTAATAAGGACGAGACGGTGAATCAAGCATTAAATGATGGTACACCTTATCCTACCACATTCCAAGATTGGGATTTGAAAAATCAAAGAGGTGTTCCAATTAGTTCTGGTGCCTACATCATTCATATAGATGGTTTTGGTCTAGGTACAAAAGTGTTGAAATGGTACGGTATCATTAAACCTATTGACTTAGATACATTCTAGTCCTAGTTTTTATTTTCAATCAATATTTGAGTTTTCTCATCATATTTTAAAAAGAGACAATTGTAGATGAATAAATATTTAAAATACGTGTTAGTTACTGCTTTGGTGCTAACGCTAAGTATCCAGTCTAGTTATGGTATAGCGGGTAACCCTGACCGTGCAGGTCAAGCAGGGGGTACACAATTATTAATTAACCCTTGGGGCAGAAGCAGCGGTTTGGGTGGTACCAATATGGCCTCAATGTCTGGTGTTGAGTCTGTTAATTTTAACATAGGAGGCGCTGTGAATACCAACGGGACTGAGTTTGCAGTATCACGCAGTCTTTGGTTAGGCGGGGCAGTAGGTATGAGTGTTAACTCATTTGGATTGGTCGCTCACGTTGGTGGCAGTAGGGACAGCTTTGGGCGTAAGCGCAATGCATTAACCTTTAGCATTAACAGCCTAGACATTGGTAGCATCCAAGTAACTACAGAAGGTCAACCAGCAGGCAATGGCTCTTTTTATTCACCAAGTTTTACTAACTTAAGTATAGGTTTCAGCCACGCATTTAGCAATAATATTAGTGGAGGGTTTGTATTTAAAACCATTAGCGAAGGGATTACAAATGCCAGAGCAAGTGGTTTTGCCATAGATGCAGGAATTATGTATAAAGGTGGCGATAATGACCGTGCTAGATTTGGTGTAGCCTTAAGAAATGTTGGACCAGCACTTACCGTTAGGGGTGATGGTTTAAGCAGTAGGGGTGTACTAGAGGGTTATGACTACAGTATGACTATAGAGCGTAGACCATCACCATATGAAATGCCGAGCGTATTAAATATTGCTGCTAGTTATGACATCTTAACGAACACAAACAATATACCAAAGAAAATTAGAAATCCTAAGGATAGCACTCCATTAGCTGTGACATCTGTAGATAATAGGTTTAAACCTGTATTGTCTGTATCTGCTGCATTTACATCTAATGCATTTAGTCAAGACCAAATTGGTGTTGGTTTAGAGTTTACGCCAATCAGCATTTTTCAAGTTAGGGCTGGTTACGTGTATGAGAAAAATATATTTAAAGCTGATAGCAGAACATTTGCCTATAGTGGTCCGTCTGCAGGCTTTAGTGTCAATTTCTTATTTGGTAAAGAGAAACAAAGGCTATTTGGTTTAGACTATTCTATTAGAGCAGCCAAGCCATTTAGTGCAACGCATACATTTGGTTTACGTTTAAATATTTAAGTATATTTGCATCATAATATTTGAGCGTCTTGGCACCAGTTGTCGAGACGTTCTTTTTTTATATTACAGTTGAAACAACAAGATTTTTAAAAAATAGGAGGTAATATGAGTGAGATAAATTATTTCACCAAAGATGGTTTGGATAAGCAAAACGAAGAGCTTAGAATTCTAAAAACAAAAGGAAGATCTGATATCGCCAAGCAAATACAAGAGGCTAGGGAAAAGGGCGACCTGAGTGAAAATGCTGAATATGATGCAGCTAAAGATGCTCAAGGAATGCTAGAGGCTAAAATAGCAACGCTAGAAAATACCCTTGCTAACGCACGTGTACTAAGTGAAAGTAGCATAACTACAGATAAGGTTATGATATTAAGCTCTGTAACTGTGACAAACCTTAGCACTAAAAAGCAGGTAAAATACAAGCTAGTAAGTGAAAACGAAGCCAACCTAAAGGAAGGTAAAATTTCAATAAAAAGTCCAATAGCACAGGCATTAGTAGGTCACGCAATAGGCGATGAAGTTGAAGCACACGTACCAGCAGGTAGTTTAAAATTCAGAATCGAGAATATCAGTATTGACTAGCATTTTGTAGTTAATTTAAAAATATTGAATAATTCAATGCCAATTGTCTATTAGATGATTGGCATTTTTATTTGCAAAATAATTATATGCTTAGGCTATTAGTAAGTTAAATTTGTCTTAATAATAATTTTATGTCTAGTTTATTTACCAAAATTATAGCAAAAGAAATCCCTGCATATATCATAGCAGAAGATGATAATTTTATCTCTTTTTTAGATATTAATCCAGTTAGTTTGGGACATTGTCTGGTAGTGCCTAAGGCTGAAATTGACTATGTATTTGAGATAGATGACGACTTATTTTCCGGATTATTTTTATTTGCAAAAAAGATAGGAGTTGCCATAAAGCAAGCTGTGCCGTGCGTTAAAGTAGGGATTACAGTTAGTGGGCTAGAGGTCCCCCACGCACACATTCACTTAGTACCAATAAACTCAGTTGCAGATATCACTTTCGACAATGTAAAACTGACTGTCTCAAATGAAGAATTAGATAAATACTGTACTCTGATTAAGTCTAAGTTATAAGCATTGCTGATAGGCAGTTGTGTTTGAGTGTATAATCTCGGTCATTTTAATAAATTGTTTAGCACTTAAATTTTCTGCTCTTTTTCCTAACCACTCTGGGTCAACTCCATTCATAAATGGAATATATTGGTGCAGACTATTTCTTAATGTTTTTCGACGCATATTAAATGCCGCTTTTATTACATTTAGCAGAAGTGCAGGATGTTTTACAGCATCATAATCTAATTTCCTAGTGAGCCTTATTACACCACTTTTTACCTTAGGTGGTGGATTAAAACTACCTTCATTTACCGTAAATAGGTACTCACAGTCATAAAACGCCTGTACCCAAGCACTAATTAGTCCATATACTTTACCGTCAGGTTCTGCACATAAACGAAGTGCAACTTCACGCTGAAACATTCCCGACATTTCGGGTATTTTATGTCTATTTTCAACAACTTTAAATACTATTTGGGAGCTTATGTTATATGGAAAGTTCCCTGTAATGGCATAAGAACCAGAAAACTCTGTATTTAAATCAATTTGTAGAAAATCAATATGATGAATTTGACCAGAAATTTCGCTGAATTTTTTTGTTAAGTATGGGATTAAATCGTCATCAATTTCTACCAAGTGAAGGTTAGTACCATATTTATTTAACAAAAATTCTGTCATTACCCCTTGTCCAGGACCAATTTCTACAACTGTATCATATTGTTTTCCATATAGTTGCAGGGTGTTTGCTATACGTTCTGCTATGGCTGGTTCTTTTAGAAAGTGTTGGCCTAAATGTTTTTTTAGCTGATGACTCATCTTTCAGCAAAATTAACAGACATTAACAAGCCCTGAATACTTATCATATATTTGCGGGCTATATTATTAAAAAACAAATTATTAAATAGATGACGGCCATTGTTAAGGCATCAGGTAAATTGGCAATTAATGCTACGTGTATATTAATACCTGAATCACAAATAAACGACTATAGTACTTTCTTATCAATAGATGAAATTAAGCTTGTGGAATCTTTCCATAAATTAGGGAAATCGTTGGTGCTAATACCTACTACACATACTAACAGTTATACTTGGGTGCAGGTAGTAGTTGATGATGCCAGCTTGGCTAAGGGATTAGAGAATATAAGAAAGGCAGGTGCTACTTTTCAATCAGAATTAAAAGGTTTTAAAGCTGATTGTATTGTATTAAAAGGAGCTGTTTCTAATGCAGTTTTGCACTTAGCATTTGCTGAAGGACTTGCCCTATCTTCTTACACTTTTGATAAGTATAAGACAGATGAAGTATCACGTGTTGACCTTGAAACCATTTACATTGATCACGAAGATATTTCTGATGAAGAATGTAGTTTATTGCAAGCAGTAGTAGCAGGTACTTGCCTAGCTAGAAATTTGGTAAATGAGCCTGTATCTTACCTAACTGCTACTCAGTTTAGCAAAGACATTCAATTTGCACTTGAGCCACTAGGGGTTAAAGTAGAAGTCTTGGAAGAAGTAAAAATTGAGAGCTTGCGTATGGGTGGACTATTGGCCGTGAATAAAGGCAGCCAAGACCCACCTACATTCAACATAATAGAATATAAGCCAGAAGACGCTGCCAATGAAAAGCCAATTGTGCTAATTGGCAAGGGTGTTGTATTTGACACAGGTGGACTAAGCCTGAAGCCAACGCTTGGGAGTATGGACAGTATGAAAAGCGATATGGCTGGAGCAGCTGCAGTAGTCGGCGCCTTGCACGCTGTTGCAACCGCCAAACTCCCTATATATGTAGTAGGGTTAATACCAGCTACAGATAATAGACCTGGTGAGAATGCCATTTGCCCAGGTGATGTAATAACCACAATGGATGGCACAACCATCGAAGTGCTAAACACAGATGCGGAAGGCAGGCTAATACTAGCTGATGCCATAAGCTATGCTGCCAAATACGATCCTGACCTAATAATTGACTTAGCAACACTAACTGGTGCAGCAGCTAGGGCTATAGGGCAATATGGAATAGTATATATGGGTAATGCAACTGATGATGTAAAAGATGCTATAGAGCAAAGCGGTGTAAATACTTGGGAAAGAATGGTAGAGTTTCCACTATGGGACGAATACCTAGAGTTGCTGAAAAGCGACATAGCAGATATGAAAAATGTAGGTAATGGTGGGTCTGCAGGTGCCAGTATTGCGGGTAAGTTCTTAGAGCATTTTGCTGGAGATATACCTTGGCTGCATCTAGACATAGCTGGACCAGCGTTCATAACTAGTACAGACAGTTACAGAGGTAAAAACGGGACAGGAGTAGGTGTTAGACTACTTTTCGATTTCTTGCTAAACTATAACGATACGCTACAGGAGTTAAATTAAATGAACAGTAGAGTAACAGAGGCCGCCACAGTAGAAAAGCCAGTAATTGGTATTACCATAGGCGATATAAATGGGATAGGCCCAGAAATAATTATTAAAACACTTAGTGACAGCAGGATATTAAACTACTGTACGCCAATAATATACTCGAATGCAGGTCTGCTAAACTTTTATAGAAAGGTAGCCGATGCTAAGAACTTTAACCCAGTTACCATTTCAACAGCTGCCCACATCAAACACGGGCAAATAAATGTAATTCAAGCTTGGTCAGAGCCAATTAGAATCAATTTTGGGCAGGAACTAGAGGAGTCTAACCTATGCAGCTTTAAATCAATTGAGTTCGCAACCGCAGACGCTAAGTCAGGGCATCTAGATGCCATAGTTACGGCACCTATCGCCAAAAATAGCTTAAACCAAGAGGGACTTAACTTTGCTGGTCACACTGAGTACTTTGCACACTATTTTGGTCAAAGTTCATCGCTAATGTTTATGGTTTCAGAAGATATGAGGGTAGGTCTGGTTACCGGTCATATTCCCATTGCTAGTGTACCAGAATGGATTACGATTGAGCGAATAACTGACAAGCTAAAAATGATGAATGCGAGTCTGATTCAAGATTTTGGCATCATCAGACCTAAAATAGCGGTATTAGCATTGAACCCACACGCTGGGGAAAATGGACTGATAGGAAACGAGGAGCAAACCGTAATATCGCCAGCTATAGAAATGTTGCGAAATGAAGAGATTTTGGCATTTGGTCCTTTCCCAGCTGACGCATTTTTTGCTAGAAAGCTGTACAACCAATATAATGGAGTATTAGCTATGTATCACGATCAAGGATTAATTCCATTTAAGGTATTAGACCAAGATCGTGGCGTAAACTACACGGCTGGCCTTAGCATTATCAGAACATCGCCAGATCACGGCACAGGCTATGATATTGCTGGTCAAAATATTGCTAGTGAGACTAGCTTTAGAGAAGCATTGTATTTGGCAATTGACATTATGCGAAAAAGGAAATCTTATTTGGAAATGAACGAAAATCCCTTAAAGCGGCAGATAAAGCGTGAGAAGGAACGCTCATAGTGCCAGTCAGAAATTAATTGACCCATATAGTCATAATTCCCATATATTTCTTACCTTTGCGAACTATTTTTTAAACGAAATAGATAGTTTGTAGTGCAACATCAGTCTGAATTTAAGGTACATTTTGGGAGACTAAAAGTCGGTAAACACGAATTTGATTTCGAGGTGAACGATTCGTTTTTCGCTCCGTACGAATATTCATTGGTAAAGAAAGGTAAGATACAGGTTCACTTGTCATTAGAAAAACAAAGTGAGATGTTTTTTAGTCTATTATTTACTTTTGATGGGGTCATTGAGTTAGAGTGTCACCGTTGTTTAGATGCAATTGAATTTCCACTATCAGGTACTGAACGTACCCTAGTTAAGTTAGATTCTCAAGTTGCACATTCTGACGATGACGACGCCAACTTGATACTATTGCCAACAGATACTTATGAGATTGACTTAAGTCCTGTTATTTACGAATTTATCAATTTGAGCTTACCTTTGCGCCAAGTCTGTGAGATTGTAAATAAAGACTGTAACCCAGATATGGTTAAAATGATTGACGGCGTGGTAGATCAATCTGAGGCTGAGAAATTAGCTAAGGAAACCGAAAATCAAGATAACTCTCCCTGGGACGCTCTGAAAAATTTGAAAATTGACGAGGAGTAAGGCAAGATCATAAGACGAAATTGTTTTTTTTAACTGTATATAATATAAATAGATATGCCTAATCCTAAGCATAAACATAGTAAATCACGCACACGAACGCGTCGTGCCCACGACAAGGCAATAATGCCGAGCTTAATGCTATGCACCAACTGTGGTAGCCCAGTACTATATCACCGTATGTGTACCAATTGTGGTCACTATCGTGGTAAAATGTTGATAGAAAAAACAGCAACTGCATAATTAATACCTGTGCCAGTATGCAATCTATTAATAAATCTAACTCATAGCATTTCCAGCTAATATGATAATTGGTTTGGACATAATGGGGGGCGACTATGCCCCTATGGCTCCTCTACAGGGGCTTGATTTGGCTTTTGCCAATTTGCCAGACTATGTTAGCATTTTATTAATAGGCGATAGCCAAATTGCACAGGAATACCTCCATCATCACGACCTGAACAGTGATCGTATAAAGTTAATACACACTACTCAAGTTATTGAGATGGGGGAGTCGCCCACTAAAGCGCTACAAACTAAGACTGACAGCAGTATAATGCTGGGTCTGAAAATGTTGCAAGCTGGGGAGATGGACATCTTTGTAAGTGCAGGCAATACAGGAGCTGTATTTGTTGGTGCACTATATACTGTAAAGGCGATACCAGGCGTATTGAGGCCTGCACTTAGTAGTATATTACCGAAGGAAGATGGTGGAAATAATGTAATCTTAGATGTAGGTGCAAATGCAGACTGCAAAGCAGATGTTTTGGTCCAGTTTGGAATACTTGGTCAAATATATGCCAAGACCATATTAGATATAGAAAACCCAAGGGTGGGGCTGATGAATATTGGCAGTGAACCTGAGAAGGGTAACCTATTAATGCAGGCTACTTACCAGGCATTGGCGCAAGACGAGCGTGTAAACTTTGCTGGAAATATAGAAGGTTATGACTTATTCAATGACAAAGCCGAGGTCATAGTTTGTGATGGCTTCACAGGTAATATTGTATTGAAAACAGCTGAAACGGTTTATAGCATAATGAAAAGAAGGGGATTAACTGATTCTTATTTTCAACGGTATGACTATGAAAACTATGGTGGCACACCGATACTGGGTGTGAACAAGCCAGTGATGATAATGCACGGAGTAAGTAACCCGCAGGCCTTCGCCAGTACTCTAAGCAGTTGCGTTCAAATGGTCAATTCTCACCTTGTCGATAAGATAAAATTGGCATTTCAATAAAAAAGCTTCATTTTTATAGCCAATTATATGCAAAACCACTCTAATATAACAGCTGCCATAACTGGTATAGCTTCATATTTACCAGATTACATACTGACTAATGCTGAGTTAGAGCAAATGATGGATACCACTGATGAGTGGATAACCAGCAGAACTGGTATAAAAGAGCGCAGATTGTTGAAAGGCGAAAATCAAGGTGTTAGCGTAATTGGGGTAGAAGCAGTTAAAAAATTATTAGAGAAAACGAATACCGACCCACTATCCATTGATATGGTCATATTTGCTACGGTAACGCCAGATATGGTTTTTCCTGCTACTGCAAACCTAGTAAGTGATCAGTTGGGTATGAAAAATGCCTGGGGTTTTGACCTAGAGGCAGCTTGTAGTGGATTTATATATGCACTTACAGTAGCCAGTCAATTTATTAAATCTGGTGTTTACAAAAAAATAATAGTAATTGGCGCAGATAAAATGTCTTCAATCATTAACTATGAGGATAGACAGACAGCTGTAATTTTTGGTGATGGTGGTGGAGCTGTATTGCTGGAGCCAAATACAGAGGGGCTGGGCATTCAAGACTTTATAATGAGGGCTGACGGCTCAGGCGTTAAGTATTTGCATCAGAAGGCAGGTGGCAGTAGAAAACCCGCCAGCATCGAGACTGTGACGAATCTGGAACATTATGTGTACCAAGAGGGGCAGTCTGTTTTCAAGTTTGCTGTAACTAATATGGCAGATATAAGTGCTGAAATAATGGAGAGAAACCATTTAACAGCAGACGACATACAGTGGTTAGTAGCCCACCAGGCCAATAAAAGAATAATTGACGCCACACGCCAACGTATGGGTCTAGCAGAGGAAAAGGTAATGATGAACATACATAAGTATGGCAACACCACTGCAGGCACTATTCCCTTATTGCTATCTGATTATGAATCGCTTCTAATGAAAGGTGATAATTTAATTATCGCAGCATTTGGTGGCGGATTCACTTGGGGCAGTATTTATCTTAAGTGGAGCATATAGATTTTTAGATTTTAGCTCTACTTTTAGCTGTTAAACAATAGTTTTTTTACCAAGAAAATTGATTAATTCTTTTTATTATCAAGACTACATATTCTTGAAGTATTCGGTCAGTTTTTCAGCCATATAGTCAAAGTGCGTTTCGTCTAGGCCTGGCCAAATGCCCACCCAGAAGCTTTGATTCATAACTATGTCTGTATTAACTAAGTCGCTAACTACGCGTACTGGCACGTCTTTATAGGCTGGTTGCCTTAATAAGTTACCACCAAACAATAGTCTTGTACCTATTTTATTTGCCTCAAGATATTGGGTTAACTCAGTCCTATTAATTTTAGAATCACGCAGGGTAATCATAAATCCAAACCAACTAGGCTCACTATTTGGGGTTGGTTCTGGTAGTATAATGTAGTCTTGTAAATGGCTAATCTTTTGGTACAAAAGGGCGTGATTTTCACGTCTTTTAGCAACGAATTTATCAACTTTTTGTAGCTGACCTAATCCTATAGCGGCCTGTGTATCAGTTGCCTTCAGGTTAAAGCCAATGTGGCTATAGGTATATTTATGGTCATAGCCATATGGCAAATCGCCCAATTGCCATTCGAATCTTTTGTTACAAGTATTTTCCTGCCCTGGCCCACAGTAACAGTCTCTGCCCCAGTCTCTGAAACTTTCTGCCAAAAGCTTCAACTTCATATCATTGATTATTATAGCACCGCCTTCACCCATAGTAATGTGATGAGCAGGGTAAAAACTAACCGTAGCTAGGGAGCCAAAACTACCTGTACGTTTTCCATTATAAGTAGCGCCAAGTGAATCGCAGTTATCCTCTATTACCCATAGGTTATGCTTTTCAGCTACTTGCATTACTGCATTTAGATTAAAGGGATTACCCAGAGTATGTGCCATCATAATGGCCTTAGTTTTAGGTGAAATGGCAGCCTCTAATTGTTCGGGAACAAAATCATAAGTTGGAATTTCAATATCCATCAACACTGGAATGCAACCGTGCATAATTGCAGGATTGATGGTAGTTGGGAAGCCCGCAGCAACAGATATTACCTCATCGCCAGGTCTAATGGCTCTATCACCAAGTTTAGAACTGGTCAAAGCACTAAAGGCTACTAAATTAGCAGAAGAACCGCTATTGACAAGTAGAGAAGTTTTTGCACCAAAATACTTACCAAATTCTCGTTCAAATTTAAGGGCGTATCTACCTGCTGTCAACCAACCGTCTAACACTGCGTCAACACCTAGTAACAGGTCATCGGCATCTATTACCTTACCAGTCGGGGGTATGTAGTCTATACCAGCAGTAATGGGTTTGAATGAAGCAGCAGCAGCTTTAACACGAAGTAATTCTAGTAATTCTCCGTCAATATTTTTTATTTTACTCATTACAAAAATCCTATGCAGAATATTTTAAAAGCGGATGCCAAAAATACAATAAATACTATTTGTCTATTCTGATAATTATCTAGAATCAAAATTAGTTTACAGGGGTATAGAAATATTTTGTAGTCGGTGCATTTACTTTAATTGGATGTTGGGTATTATTGTAAAGTTCAACACTAATAGATAGTTATGATTTATCTGATTATAAAATGTTGACACAAATTAGGAAATTTTATAAATTAAACACTTCACATTAACAGAATGAAACTTATCTCAACACTAAAACTTTTTATTGCCATTGCTGCAATCACAATTATGTCTGCCTGTAATCACACGACTAGGCTGGTTGAAACTAAGGCTAACAACGCCTCTAAAATGAACGACAACTCTGTCACATTCGAAAATGACTCCATAAGAGTAACGTATGACCTGTGGTCTGAAAGTGGCATAATGTTTTACAGCGTTTATAATAAGACCAATATGCCCCTGTATATAGACTGGAAAAGAAGCGCCTATGTAGAAGAAAATAGGATATTCCCATACTATAACAACAGAAGCGTAGCAGAAACCCAATATATACCTACTGTAAACGGGAACACAGTGGTGATGACACCAAGAGCTACAACGGTATCAGAAGAACGTATTACGTTCATTCCACCACGTACGCTAGTAACTAATCCCATTACTTGGAAAATATTCAGCGGGGGGATGAGTACCTACAGTTCTAAAAACAAGGATAGAATTAGAATTGAGACTGTTGACTTAAAAAACGACAAGAACGCGACCCTAGATGAAGCACCAAAAACCTACACTAAAGGTAATAAAGGGACTTCGAAAGTATATTCTAAAACATTTACCAAAGACCAAAGCCCACTATTATTTAGAAATTACATCAGCTACTCTGCTTATGAAGATTTTAGAAAAGAGAGCCACCTTGAAACGGAGTTCTACATCAGCAAATTGTCTGAAATGGATACCCGTCAGTTTAATGGAAAAGGCACACCTGGCACTACGGTTGTGAGAAAAGGAACAAAAGTGTCAACAAAAAAGACCATTTTTTGGCAATATCCTTACCGTGTAGGCGATGCTTTCTATCAAACATTGAATTAATTGTATTTATTCATATTTTATTAAGTTGGGTGCCTGCTTTTGAGTTAATCTGAGGTAGGCACTTTTTATTATACTCACTCCCTTAGCAATAACATACCATCGCCATAGCTTAAGAATCTATATTCTGTATTTAAGGCTGTTTCATATATATGTTTGATATTGTCTGTGCCAGAAAATGCTGAGACTAACATAAGTAGGGTACTGTTAGGTTGGTGAAAATTGGTAATTAATGCATCGCACATCGGGAAATTATAACCTGGTATTATCATTATTTCTGTGCTTCCTTTTATCTCAGTTAGCCCTTCCGACTCCATTTTTGACAATAGATTATACAGCACATAGTGACGTTTATGTTCTGGCAGCATAATAGGTGCATAGCCTTTATCTTTAGAAATGCAAAAGGGCAATAAACTGGTAATCGTCTGGTCAGAAGAGTCAACTAGCAAGGCTAAGTACAGTAAACTCTCTATAGCGCGCATACTTGTTGTGCCAACTGGTACAATTTTTCCGTGATGTTGGGTGAGTTTCTTTAGGAATTGTGTGGTAAATACTAACTGTTCACTATGCATATTGTGTTTGGTAACATCATCTAGCTCGGTAACAGGGTTGAAAGTACCTGCGCTTACGTGCAGTGTGGTACAAGCATAATCGTGACCAGCACTGGTTATGTATTCCATTAGGTCAGTTGTGAAGTGAAGACTCGCAGTTGGGGCGGCAACAGCACCCTCATTTTCTGCAAATATGCTTTGATAATCAATCTCATCAGCTTCATTAGTTAGCCTGTCCAGGTATGGAGGCAGGGGCATTTGCCCCAATATGGATAGCACCTGGCTAAAAGTATAGTCGCCCTCCCAATCAAATTGAATTTCAGCCTCTTTCCCTATTTTCTTAATTAATGTGGCAGAGCATTTAAAGTCTTCATAGTTTGCTATGTCTAGGCGTTCATTCTCCAGCCAGCGTTTGCTATTGCCTGCCATACACAGCCAAGTACAGGTGTTTTTTACCAACATTGCTTGGCTTAATTCAGTGTGGGGTAGTAGTGGTGATAGGCAAAATACCTCTATGGTGCCGCCACTTTTGCGCTGAAAATACAACCTGGCGTGTACCACTTTAGTATCGTTAAATATTAACAGCGAATTATCAGGCAAGTAATTGGTTATATGCTTAAAGTCAGTGTGTATCAAGCTACCGTCTAGGCCTGCAACCATCAGTTTAGCTTCATCTCTGGGTTGTGCAGGTTCCTTAGCTATTTTAGAATCGGGAAGTGTATAGTTAAAGTCTGTAATGCGGATATTTTCCATAAGTTTACTGCTAGCTAGCTTAAATTAAAAAAACAAAAATAACCTCTTTGTTCATTAGCATTACTTGGCAAAATTATGATAAGGTGGTAACTTCGCCTGTTCAGATTATTTCAGTTTAGGTTTATTTGCAGTATGTTAGACATTATCCATTTATTACCCGAAAACATAGCCAACCAAATAGCGGCTGGGGAAGTGGTGCAGCGCCCGCAAAGTGTGGTAAAGGAACTGCTAGAGAATAGTCTAGATGCTGGCGCTGGTATTATATCACTCAGAATAAAAGACGCTGGCAAAACCCTAATTCAGGTAACTGACGATGGTATGGGTATGAGCGATACCGATGCCCTAATGTGCTTTGAACGGCACGCTACCAGCAAGATAAGAGAATTAAATGACCTGTACCAAATTAATAGTTTTGGATTTAGAGGCGAGGCTATGGCGAGTATTGCAGCGGTAAGTTCGGTTGAATTAACCACTGGGCAAATGGGCAGCAACTATGGTACATACATTAGGATAGAGGGGGGATTCAAAAAAAATCACGAACCTGCTCCACCTAAAGTAGGTACCCAAATCTTGGTAAAAAACTTATTCTTTAATACACCTGCACGCAGGAAGTTTTTAAAAAGCGATGCAGCTGAAACAAAGGCCATATTTGACGAATTTGTACGAGTTGCTCTGTCATCTCCTCAGGTGGAAATGCACTTGTTTAGAGACGATGAACAAATCTATTTCTTAAAGGCAGGTAAGTTATCGCAACGAATTTCATCACTGTTTGGTAAGCGATATGAGAATGCATTGATACCCGTACAGGAACAAATAGGCGAAATACAAATAACCGGATACATAGGTAAACCAGAGTTGGCCAGAAAGACAAAGGGTGAGCAGTTTATATATGCTAACAGCAGATACATCAGGCACATCAGGTTGCATTATGCAGTATTGGCGGCTTATTCTCAATTGCTACAAAATGACGTGCAACCCTTTTATGTATTAAATATTGAAATAAACCCGCAGAACATAGATATAAATGTACACCCTACTAAGACGGAGATAAAGTTCGAAGATGAAAATATGATCTATGCCTTAGTTAGTTCGGCTGTTCGTCGCAGCCTAGGGCAATATCATACTGGGTTTACCCTAGACTTTGAGCAAGATCAACTGATGATAAACAGTAAGCCAGACCCCAGTAAGGAGTTGCAAATGCCCAGCATAGGTACTATGACAGAGGGGTATAACCCATTTAAAAAAAAGGCTACCCCGCAAGATTGGAAAGATTTGCTCTCAATATTAAATCACGTGCCAGATGCAGCGGGAACTAATGTAGAAGCTTCCAGCCAAATAAAAGATGTAGAAAGTCTAATGCCCGCCAGCGAGGACGCCAAACCTGTAATTCAGCTAAATGGTACCTACATAGTGACCACTATTCGCAGTGGATTGTTATTGATACATCAGCAATACGCCCACGAACGAATACTGTATGAAAAATACCTACACAAACAGCAATCCCCACAACAAGGAAATGTACCAGTGCAACAGGCAATGTTTCCCCAACAGGTTGATTTACCCATTAGCCAAGTAAAGCTGCTAGAGCCGATATTGCCAACTTTATTGCAACTAGGTTATGACTTGCAACTGTTTGGGCAAGGCAGCATATTAATAGCGGGTACACCTGCAGACTATACTGGTGGTGACTATAGGGAAATGATAGAGGTAATCATAGATGAACTGCTGATAGCGGGTAAACTAGATGCCAAAAGCAAAGTAGAAGTCATATCCAGAGCCTTAGCTAGAAACAACGCCATCAAGACGGGTACACCAATGGTACACGAAACTATGCGTATGCTAATAGACCAACTATTTGCCTGTCAATTGCCAGAGTTAAGCCCGAAAGGTTTGCCTGCCATTTTGACTATTCCCCACGCAGAAATAGAACAACGATTTAAGCGATAATTCATTAAATATTGCATCGGCTTGATACTTGTTATATATGGTTTATCAGTCAGCCTTATATTTTATTAGGTTGAATTTTGTGTAATTTATAGTTAGAATAAGATATGTTTCAGCCTAGAGGGGGTTTCAGTATGCTACCCTTAGTCATTAAAAATCTAATCATCATTAATGCCTTAGTTTTTCTTTATACCTTTTTAGATAAATCCGGTATAGCTTTATTGGGCCTACATCCCTTTGATAGTCCATTGTTTAAGCCTTATCAATTGGTGACTTTTATGTTCACTCACGGTAATTTCTTCCACTTTTTCTTTAATATGTTCGCCTTATGGATGTTTGGTAACCAAGTAGAGAGCATTTGGGGCCCTAAGAAATTCCTAATATTTTATCTAGTATGTGGCTTAGCCAGTGCCTTAGGGCAAATGGGTTTCAGCTACTTATTACAAGACAACAGTTATAGCATATTGGTCGGTGCCAGTGGCGCCATATATGGCATATTAGTAGGCTATGCTTTCTTATTTCCAAATCAACAATTGATGCTGCTATTCCCACCCATACCCATCAGGGCTAAGTGGTTAATAACCATTATATTGGCTATAGACGTGGTACAGGGCTTTACGGGCGGTGGAGACATTGCACACTTTGCCCACATATCTGGCGCCATTATGGGCATCCTTATATTGCTGTTTTGGCGAAGTCGCGGTGAATTGTATAAGTAAGGAAAGAATTTATTATTTATATATTTCTGTGCTATTATTAAAACGTGATTACGAAGAGATTTATAAATTCTTTCACATCAAAAGAATAAACAAGCGCCAACCCAAGATTTATAAATGCAATAGTATTAACTGAAAAAGTAGTCATAATAGATTGTTGCCAAGCAGCGTAAAATTGCAAGTCGAAACCCTTTAGTCTGATTATGGTACTATTCACCTTTAATTTTAGGACACTAGGGTTAGATACGTAACGTGGTATTGTAATTGGGTATTTTCCTGTTTCGTCTGTAAAATAAATCCAACGAAAATTAGGTTCATCATCATACCACTTTGGTTGATAATCTATTATACCTTATGGCTTTTGATAATAGCAGTATTCTGCTGTTTTAAACATCATAATCTTTTAATTATTATTGATTCTTGGTATGCCAATGATAAACTTAGCTCTATATTCATCACTTAAGTAATATCTTAATGGTAATCTCCCATTTATGTTTGTTCTGAATGGTAAAGGATGCACTTTTGTAATTCCTATCAACACTAAAGTATTGATTTGGAGTATTAAAATATGCTCCAATGCTCAAAATTCCATTGTTTAGCGTCCAAGCACTAAATTCATCTTTTTCTATTCGAAATCCCTCTTATCTTATCACACTTATTTTAGCTGTGTACACTTGCTTATTGTTTCTTACTGTAATTAGGTACAGACCAGATGCTATATGATTAGGGACATTCAATTGCATCAACTCGCCTGCATTGCCTTGATATAATGCTTCTGTTATGGTACCATTCATAGACTGTAGCCTTATCTGCACTTGATGCATACCATCTAGGCCCTTTATATTTAATGTGCTTGTAGTAGGATTGGGATATATACTAATTGATATATTTCGTGAAGGATAAGTAGAGATTGAAGTTTTGAAGTCAGATTCGCAAATATTTGAAATAGCGTATGCATAGCCTCCACCTTGATTTTGTGCAGTATAAACTTGACCATTTGGGTAATTCAATATCTTAGTAGTTGACATACTTACAATCATATTATCGCCCTTAGCATACAGGACTGCCATACCACCTATACCAGTATTAGTATATCTATATACTTTATCTATGCTAGTTGAACTTGGACTAGTTTTCAGTATTACACCTTGCTTTGCTGTAGAAGTTTGTTTGGTAAAAAGATTACCAAATGCATATAAGCTATCTTCAAATGAAATGTTATAGAATGCATCATTTCCGTTTGTATAAAGAGTTGTTACTAAAGGTTTTGGACTACCTATTGTTCTTACATATTCGATTTTTCTATTTTGATATTTTAGTACTATAATTTGATTTCCATAATAAGGAGGGGGAATCGTTAAAGGAGTATCATTAATATTAAAGAAACCACTTTCGGCAAAAATGGAAAGGGACCCATTTATGATGACAGATTCGAATAAAGACACATCGTTAGAGTTATTGATTTTTATAAAATTATCGTAATTTAAATTAGATGTTAGTTCAAGAACAAAACAATTACCTCCAGAATATTGGAAAGTAATATTATTTATTGTTTTACCAGCTATTTTAATTGTCGAATCTGAAAATGTGCCAACTATTAAATAATTATTATTTAGCGATAATATGCGTTGAAAGTCTGTATTAGAATACAAACCATTTATTTCATTGTTAATTATAGAGAAAGATTTTAAAGTTAAGGGTGTTGTATTATATTTAGCTATAATGTGAGCGCCATTATATCCTGTGGAGTCAACTACCACCTTGCCAGCCATATCATAAATTTTTCGTTTTGTATTTATTGCAAACAAATTTGCTCTTTTGTCATTATAGCTAACAATATTCGTAAAATTATCAGTTAAATCAGATCCGTAACTATACATTATAGGTATAGATTTTTTTATTTCACCGCTTGCAGTATCTATATGTATTTCGTACCAAGTAGTCCCAAAATTATTGATAAGGGTAGTGCCATTTATCATAATTTGATTACCTGTAACAGTGTAGTTCAAAACAATTCGACCGTCTATATATTCAGGATACGGCATACTGAAACTGTTTCCCCTAGTATCAGTTGTTGATTGTATAATCCAAGCTAGGCTGCCATTATTTCGTATTTTACTTAAATAAACTGTTGAACGCGCCTTTGCTAGTCCATAATGGATGATAGTACGGCCAAAAGCTTGAATATCTCCTGTAGTTTGCCCAGAACAATAAGTAGATCCGTCAGATTGCATTGTTTGCTGCAATGGTAAAACGTATAGATTCTTATTGTTTTGCAATACTTGTTGCCATTGGGTGCATTGAGCTTTGCAAACAATTGAAATTAATAAGATTGAGAAGAATGTTGATAATATTTTCATAAAGATTTACTTAAAGTATAAAGGATTTTTGAAATTTTAGTTTTTACTTACGGTGCTTTAGTAAAAGTATAAATTGAAGATCCACCATCGACATCTATGCGTGTCCAATTAATAATACCGTGCACTGTAAGATTTTGAGACGGTATATATAAATCCCAATTATTCGTTGAGATAAGTGTTAAAATGAAACATTGATCGC
>JAWXCF010000006.1:0-14259 GCA_034440515.1 Bacteroidota bacterium | reverse complement strand
ATGCTATATGATGCACCATTGGCCCAACAAATGGCGGATAAGCTACTACAAGAGGGCATTTACGTAGTTGGATTCTTCTACCCTGTAGTAGCTAAGGGTCAAGCTAGAATACGTGTTCAATTAAGTGCAGCCCACACCCACGAACATTTAGAGCGTGCAGTCGCAGCCTTCAATAAAGTTGGTAAGGAATTGGGCGTAATTTCGTAATTATTAAGGGGGGATGGAGTTAAAATCTATCCCCTTACATACCTAGCGTTCCGGTATCCACATTATTTCTGCTACTTGTAGCAGGTGGGCATAGTATCTACCTAATACAAATAAGTAATCACTTAGTCTGTTTATATATCTCATAATTAACGACTCAACTGGACGAGATTTGTTTAAGCTAACTATGTGTCGCTCTGCACGGCGGCATACAGTTCTAGCTAGGTGACAATAGCTGACGTGTACGTGCCCACCTGGCAATATAAAGTGAGCTAATGGGGGCATTTGGTCATTCATTATGTCCATTTGTTGTTCCATTTCGTCAATCTCATTTTGATTAATGTCGGGCAACTTCATCACACTTTTTTCTGGGTGGGCAGCCAAGTGACTGCCAATGTCAAACAAAGTATTTTGAATCTTATATAGGAGTTCTGCCTGTACAATATCGGTACAGACGTCTCTAACTAAGCCTATATAGCTATTTAGTTCGTCTATGGTTCCATAAGCCTCAATGCGAACATTGTCTTTGGCCACCCTAACCCCGCCTATTAGGCTAGTTTTTCCTGCATCTCCCTTACGTGTATATATTTTCATAACTGATTGCTAAATATAGACTACAAATTACGTCCATTTACCAAGCGAAAAGACTGATAAAACTGTGTTTTTTTGCCGTCTTAGTCTTTAGGAAACTCAGGCATCTTGTGCAATTTGCTGGCCTGCCAAATATGTCGCTGTGTATGTAGTAAGATAAGTATGAGTGCTGTACCCATTTTCATTCTTAACCAAGATATGGCCGGGCTTTGTACGTTCAAACTATTTAAGTCTGTATGTTTAGACTTAATTAATAAACTTTTATAGTGATTTAAACTTTCTAATAAATCTGTATAGACTGTAGCTGTGTACACTTTATCTTCTGGTTGCCATTGTTTAGGTGCTTTTAACTTTACCTTACTACCAGGCTTACTTACACTAAATATTAGATTAGATATAATATTTGGTTTGTATTTGCCAAAAGTTTTACTTGGGTCAGCTTTAGCTAAAATTTTATCCATCTGCTCTAAGTATTCTTTATTCCACAATATTATATGTTGCATTATTTGACCCATATTCCAAACTTCTGGCGATGGCTTCCAGTTGGTCTGAGATTCATTTACTGTTGCAAATATGTTCCTCACCTGATCCATAGTTTTATCTAGGATATCAATGACTTGTTGCAAATTAAATTTTTTTGGGTCTTCGTTGCTCATATTAGATTATACACATTAGTGAGGCATTAGGTTAGCTGCAGGTATATTTAGTTTGTCGCTTTCTACCAGACCGTCTTTTAATCTGATGATTCTTCTGCTAAGGGCAGCAATATCTGGTTCGTGTGTTACTACAATTATGGTGTTGCCTTGGGCGTGTAGTTTGTCAAACAGTTCCATAATTTCATAGCTGGTTGTGCTGTCTAAGTTACCAGTTGGTTCATCTGCCAACAATATACTGGGATTATTTACTAGTGCCCTAGCTATGGCTACGCGTTGTCTTTGTCCACCACTTAATTCATTGGGTTTGTGGTCCATTCTGTCGTTTAAACCTACACTAGCTAATATCTCTGCCGCACGCTCTGACCTTTGTTTTTTTCGCCAACCACTATACACTAGGGGCAGGGCGACATTCTCTAAGGCTGTCATTCTGGGTATTAAGTTAAATGTCTGAAAAACGAAGCCAATTTCTTTATTACGAACCGCAGCCAAATCATTATCTGTCATTTTACTTACGTCCCTATCATTTAGTATGTAGCTACCTGAACTTGGTGTATCTAGGCAACCTAATATGTTCATTAGCGTACTTTTACCGCTACCGCTAGTACCTATCAGCGCAACATATTCGTTTTTATTTATGCTTATACTCACCCCCCTTAGGGCAGGAATTTCTACTGTACCTATACGATAGGTTTTGGTCACTTCATTCGTTATAATAACTGGCATATGCGTAACAATTGGTAAAACTTACCTAAATGATAAACAAAAATACCCTCTATAAGGCTTGGTAATACCTAATTTATGGCTGTAGTGCATATTTATACCGATAAAGGGAAAACAATAGCAATGAAGCCGTTTGGTGTGGCGAATGGATGTACAAAATAAAGCTCGCTTAATTTGCTGCGCTAAAGTCGAAAATTTAGGCACTAGTAAGTTTAATTTACTTCGATTTTAAACTTTGAACGGATATCAAGAATTATTCTATGATTAAGTAACTCAACTACAATAAATTGCAACTAATAACTTGTTGTATAATATTAAAAAAACTTTTATACGAACCTTGTAAATCTAAAGTAAGATGTTAAATTTTCAAGGATGTTTAATCGAAAAATAGAACAAGAATTAGCGTTCGGTCTGGAGAATTTCGCTGCAGTCGGGATATTAGGACCTAGATAGGTAGGTAAAACGACTTTGGCTAGAGACTTGCTTCAAAATAGGGAAAGCATATACTTAGACCTAGAGTCCCCACAAGATTTAGGAAAGTTGCAAGATGCTGAGGCTTACTTGTCTATGCATCTTGGGAAACTAGTCATATTAGATGAAGTACAGAGGAAACCAAAGATATTTCAAGTGCTTAGGGTACTGATAGATAAGGGTCGGCAATTAGGCATTAGTCACGCGCAGTACTTAATATTAGGCTCTGCTTCATTAGACTTATTGCAACAATCATCAGAAACACTAGCAGGCAGAATACATTATTTGGAATTAACGGGATTCAATGCATTAGAAGTAGATGACCTGAACAAGTTATGGGTAGGGGGTGGCTTTCCAGATTCTTACACGGCAAGAAATGAGAAAATTAGTGTACAGTGGCGGGAAGATTTAGTTAAGACTTTTCTAGAAAGAGATGTGCCGAGTTTTGGGTTCCGTATACCAACTACAACTCTTAGGCGAATGTGGACAATGTTAGCATATACACAGGGAACAATGTCAAATTACAGCAAATTGGCCCAAGGTTTAGAGATCAGCAGTGTTTCAGTACACCGATACATAGACTTGCTTTGTGATTTGTTATTAGTCAGAAAAATTCAACCCTATCTAAACAACGGTAGAAAGCGACTGGTAAAGGTGCCTAAGGTATATATTAGAGACAGTGGTTTGGTACATCAACTACTGAATCTAAACTCAATAGAGGGTGTACTCTCAAACCCTGTAGTTGGCAACAGCTGGGAGGGGTTTGTAATAGAAAACATACTAGGGACGTTACCTAATTATGTAAAATATAGCTATTACAGAACGGGCGCAGGAGCAGAGATAGATTTAGTACTAGAGGTAGGCAATGCTGAAATATGGGCAATTGAAATAAAGCAATCCTCTAACCCAAGGGTGACTAAGGGTTTTCACTCAGCGTGTGAAGATCTAGCCCCTACTAGAAAGTACGTTATCTACAACGGGACTGAAACCTATCCTTTACCTGAACACGTTATGGCAATCGGACTAAAGTCTATGTTACAGCTTTTGTCAGAATTTTTTATTTAATTGTCACAATGCTAATACCGTAGCAATATATTAAGTCGCTGTAAATTCTAGTTTTGTATTTAGTGCCGAAATATTTATTTATAGGTTACATTTTGGTGAAAAAAAAGATATTTAGGATTGAACAAATTATTACACAGTAAAATAATGTAACTAATTGTTATATAAGATTACAACATAAATTGTGTAGAAAATGATCCTTGCAAATTTAAAGTGTGATGTTAAAATTGCAAGGATGTTCGTACATTTTAAACTGTTTAAAACTTATAAATGGGATATAAGTATTTTTAATACATTCTTATTTGCAAGTGTAAACTACGGCTGGAGGTATATTAAATGGGGTGCAAGACAATTCAACTTGTGTAAAGTTTTTCTTTAATAGGCTGAGAGCGTGAAGACTGTATTGAAACTGAACATATAGCCCGTCAGGTGTCAAAGTTGTTTTAGCATTATGGATGATTTCAGTGCGTAGTTGCTCTGGAAATATAGATAAGGGCAAACTACTTATAATGGCATCAACTTGTATGCAACCTATACGCTCTAAAATCTGAGGCAACTGTTCTGCACTATCTGTCACCCATATAATTCGGGAATCAATAAAATTAGCCTTCAAGTAACTCATAAAGCTTTGATTTAACTCAAATACAATAAGCTTACTTTCAGACCTCATATTTTGTAATAATGCCTTGGTGACAGCACCAGTACCAGCACCAAATTCAACTATAACATTTGCTGTTTTGTAGTTTATGTTTTTGGTCATTAACTTCACCAACTGTGCAGAGCTAGGTGCGATTGCTCCTACTTTATTGTTTTTTAAAAATAATTGCTTGAGAAATAACATTTTGGCTAAAGTACCACGAATGCTAGCATTAATAAGAGGTTTGTTACAAATAAAAGTCAGTTAACTAAATCTGCTCTCTAATCTTGATAATTTGTTGTTGCAAATGTTGCAATAATGTATCAAGTAATAAGCTTTTGTTTATTGGCTTCAAGATAACCCCGTCCATACCGGCTTGACGTGCTGCCTGCCTAGTTTCTTCAAGCACGTCTGCTGTTAAACCGTATATGGGTAGGCTGTCGCTTAAAGGGTTATTCTTCATACTCCTTATTTGCTTTGTAGCGTCCATACCGTCTAAGTGTGGCATTTGTATGTCCATTAGTACTAGGTCAAAGTGGTAATTCGTCACAGCCTCTACTGCCAGTTGGCCATCTCCCACTATAGTTACAGTAGCGCCCCAACTTTCTAGTATTTGCCTAATTAAGTGTTGGTTTAGCAGGTTGTCTTCTGCACACAGTATGTGCCTGCCCCCAAGTGGTTTACTGCCAATCTCTGGCATTGGTTTCGGTTCGCTGTCGTCTATTTCAAAGCTACTAGGTATGCCCATCATTAGGTTGTAGCTGAAAGTACTGCCTTTGCCTAATTCGCTTTCTACACTTATTTCACCACCTTGCTTCTCTATCAGTTTTTTAGAAATTGCTAATCCCAATCCAGTGCCACCAAATTTCCTGGTTGTATCTGTAGATGCTTGTTTAAAGTTTTGAAATATGTCTATTAGTTTATCGGATGCTATTCCAATGCCTGTGTCAGCGATAGAAAACTCTAAATGAGAGTATTGAGGATTCTGACTTAGGGCGTGTACTGATATTTTCACATAGCCACGCTCTGTGAACTTCATAGCATTGTTGGCTAGATTTAGTATAATTTGGTACAATCTAGTTGGGTCACCCTTAAACCATTTAGGCAAGTTTTCAGCTATTTTTACTTCTACTGTTACACTTTTCTCTGACCAGTTTATGCGTAGTAGTTTGTGAATTTCATCCAACATTTTGTCCAACCTAAATGGAATGTTTTCAAATGAAACTTCGTCTGACTCTATTTTAGTCAGGTCTAATATATCGTTTATTACCACTAATAGATTTTTAGAAGCGTGGTGAATGCTTTTTAAATAATCTAAATGTTGTGGATGCTTAGGATTTTCAAGCATTAATTCGCTATACCCAATTATGGCATTCATTGGCGTGCGAATTTCGTGGCTCATATTGCTAAGGAATTCACTACGAGCTGCTAAAGATTTCTCTGCAACTATCCTAGCCTTGTCTAATTCCTTAGAGTGTTTATCTAAATCTGCCTTTTGTCTAGCTATTATAGAGTTTTGACGTTGTAATGCCTTACTTCTAGCTTTTTTATTTCTATATAATAATAGGAAAATAACACCAGCAGATAAAGCGCAAACTAGTACTGCCCAAAGCCACTTATTGTTTCTACGTTGTGAGTCAAGAATAGATGCATTAGTTAGCCCCTCAGCTTTGTATTTAGCTACTTCTTCATCTTTTGCCTGGAGTTGATAGATGATCCAACTACTGTTTGACAACTTTTCATTTGACTCAATGGTAATGCTATCTTTATAAGCTACTGCCTGTCTAAACATTGCAAGTGCTTTATGGTCCTCACCCATAGCACGGTAAAGATTAGACAAATCGTTGTAAATGTTATATAGGTCAGCATAACTACCCAAAGTGTTGGCCTCTTGTATGCCTGGGCTAAGTATGTTTAAAGCATTAAGGTAATTTTGCTCATTTTTATAATGAATACTTAACTCTTTTCTGACTTTAACCAAAAGTTTATTGCCATTATGACGTTTTAAAATAGGCAACAGCCTGTTTAAGTTATAGAGGCAAGCTAGTGTATTTCCTTGTTTACTGTAAGTTCTAGCACTAATCAACCTAACCTCTGCCCACCCAAGTGTATCTTTAATTTTTAAGAAGTACAGCGCAGCACTGTCTAAAAACTTATGCGCTGTTACATATAGTTTTAAGTTGCTGTAGGCTTGCCCCATATTTTTGTAAGTAAAAGCAAGACCGTGAAGATCACCATCTTTATAACGAATTTGCAATGCCTCTTGGTGTAGCTTTAGCCCTAATTGATGATTATTTTGGGCCTCTGCAACCAACCCAATATTATCTTTTGCTGTAGCCATACCTGCATAGAAGTTTACTTGTTTACCAACTTCATAGGCTAATTCATAATGCTGGACAGCTAATGTCCAACTTTTTAGGTCATAATAGCAATTTCCAATATCTGTTTCTAAGAAAGATATTGCAGGAAAATTTGCTCGTTTTTCAAATAATTTTAAACCTCTTAGATACCACTCCAGCGCTACTTGAGGCATACCTATATCTCTATAGCTATTCCCAAAAAGCCCGTATAAGTTCATTATTCTTTTCTCATTACCTGTTTTTTTTGCAATAATCATTGCCTGTTTAGCATAGGTAAATGCTTTTCTATTGTTTACTCCTTTATTAGCTAAATGGAGTTTATTTAGAATTTCAATTTTTAACGAATCCTCTTCTGTATTTTCTAAGCTAGATTCAAGTTTTGCAACATTGTACGGTTGAGCCTGAACACTACTTGCCACAAATAGTAAAAATCCCCATAGGCGGAGTGCTTTTGCTGTGAATATTAAGTAGTTATTTTTCATTGGTTAGTTATGTTGCAATGGGAAAGTCTAAGTCCTTAGACTATATTTAGTTCCGTAATGTTCGCAATGGCATTCTTGGTGAATTTGTAAAATTACAAAATATTCTACAGATTACAACGGATTGGTCTTAATATTAGTACATAACTACACAATAAATATTTTTACTAATGAATATTTAGCAAATACTATTTATAAGATTTCTTTAATATTTAATGATATAAGCTACTAAATAGGCTAAATACAGTTAATAGAAATTTATGAATAGGTTTGACAGAACGCTTTATAACTTTGCAATGTTATAACTTTAATTAAAGTGTTTTAGTTGCATCATATAACTACTTAAATACTCTAAAATTTAATTAACTAATATTATGGCTGACGACAAAGAATTACTTGAAGAACTGACAGAGAGTGAATATAAATATGGCTTTGTAACTGATATAGAACAAGATATCTTACCACCGGGTTTAACTGAAGATACAGTAAGGTTTATATCAAACATAAAAAATGAGCCTGAGTGGATGTTGAATTGGCGTCTAAAAGCCTACCACCATTGGCTAACAATGACCACACCTCATTGGCAAAATGTTACATTTCCTACTATCAATTATCAGGACATAATATATTACGCTGCGCCCAAGCAGAAAATATTGTTAGATAGCCTTGATCAAGTTGACCCAGAACTACTAGCTACATTTACAAAGTTAGGCATTCCTCTACAGGAACAAAAAATGTTGTCTGGCGTAGCTGTAGATGTTGTTTTTGACAGTGTTAGCGTAGTTACTACATTCAAAGACAAACTGAATGAAATGGGTATCATATTTTGTAGTATGAGCGAGGCCATTCAGGAACATCCAGAGCTGGTACAGAAATACCTAGGCAGTGTGGTGCCTATAACTGACAATTACTTTGCAGCATTAAACAGTGCTGTATTTAGCGATGGTTCATTTGTTTACATACCTAAAGGTGTGCGCTGCCCAATGGAATTAAGCACCTATTTTAGAATAAACGCAAGCAATTCAGGTCAGTTTGAGCGAACTCTGTTAATTGCTGAAGATCAATCTTATGTATCATACCTAGAGGGTTGTACAGCGCCAATGCGTGATGAAAATCAACTGCACGCTGCCGTAGTAGAGTTGGTAGCAATGAATGATGCTGAAATAAAGTATAGCACGGTACAAAACTGGTACCCTGGCGATAAGAATGGTAAGGGCGGAATATATAATTTCGTTACAAAACGTGGTAATTGCCTAGGAAATAATAGTAAAATAAGCTGGACACAGGTAGAAACAGGCTCTGCCATTACTTGGAAATATCCTAGCGTAGTGTTGAAAGGGGACAACAGTGTTGGTGAGTTTTACAGCGTTGCAGTAACCAACAATATGCAACAGGCAGACACAGGTACTAAAATGATACACGTAGGAAAAAATACCAAAAGCCGTATAGTAAGTAAAGGAATCAGCGCAGGTAAAAGCCATAACACGTATAGAGGGCAAGTAAAGGTTCTGAAACGTGCCGAAGGTGCCAGAAACCATAGCCAATGTGACAGCCTACTGATGGGCGATACCTGTGGCGCACATACATTCCCATACATAGAGATAGATAACCCCACAGCACAAGTAGAGCACGAGGCAACTACCAGTAAAATTGGGGAAGATCAATTGTTTTATTGCAATCAGCGCGGTATAGAAATGGAGGATGCTGTTGCGCTAATTGTAAATGGATATTGCAAAGAGGTGTTAAACAATTTACCAATGGAGTTCGCTGTAGAGGCCCAAAAACTCTTGGCTATTAGCCTAGAGGGTAGCGTAGGTTAATAACCAATAGTACTCTATTTAATCCTTAATATTAATACAGAATTACACTGCTTGTCTAATTTTGCTATTGAATAACTCATAACTATTGTTGCTGTGAAACTGAAACTGTCTGCTCTAATTGTTGCTATAGTGGTGTGTGCCAGTTTGAGTGCACAAGCGCAAAAAAAGAAAAAATACTACCCCAAGCCAAAATCCAGCAAATATGTTAAAAAGCCAAACCAGAAGGCTGTAAAGTCTGCACCTAGTTGGCTAAATGAGGGAACCACGCTGGTATATGAGATTACATCTGCCGGTAAGACATACAACTATACAGTCCACGTTCGCAGCATTAATAATGGCTACAATTTTGACTTTGAAATGGCAGCACCAATTAACAATAATGGCACAGTAATAGTGAGTAAATGGGCTGCAGACAGTGCAATGACTTTAGACAATTATTTTAATACAGGCATAAATAAAATGGAGGTGGAATCTGCCCTATTTCTTAGTAGGGCTATGATGGAAATCATCAGCATTAAGGGGCAAGCGCCCATTATGGTAGATGGCATAGCAGATAATTGGAGGTTTAGCCCTGAAAACCTAATGGCAACACCTACTTATAAGGGTAAAAATTTGCCAATAGCACAAATATGCCTAGAGGGTACTATGAGTAATCGGCTAATATGTGTGCTAGAAAACAATAACTTCCCCTTAATCACAGCAATGAAGGGTGACGTAAATATTAAACTAATTGAGATAAAGTAACTAGGCAGTAAACTGCGTCTTTAGCGTGCAGGTAGGCTACTTCTACTTTATCCATTTTGCCACCAAAAAATGCAAAATAAATTGCTATAGCATTTACTATGATTGCCATATTTCCAGCACGGCGAGAAATAAACTTAGCCACTAATGACATTATCATTCCCAATACTGCAAATACAGCAACTATGTCACTTGGATAACTAGGAATAGCATAGCAAAGCAGTGAAACAATGCCTGCAAATAATGCCCCTGTTGCAATTAACTTACCCAATATGAAGGTGATGGGAGAAAGTCCAAAACCTAAAAGTTTAAATAAAGCACGTAACATTTCTTATTTTGTAGTTATTTTTTATTACATACAATTATAGTCCAATTAGGTTGAACAATGTATGCATAATCAACGTGCTACTAAAATTACAATTTGCTAATGCTTTGTCCACTTAAATTTGCTACAATTAGCGTACGAATATGGAGAATGAAACTGTCGAGTTAAAGAACAAATTGTTGCAGAGTTGCAAAGCGGCACAATCTAAGAACGTTGACACAGCTAAAACAGCTATGCTTGATGCCCAAGAAAGTGCGAACGATGAGAAAAGCTCAATGGGGGACAAGTTTGAATCATTCAGAGAACAAATGCAAATAGATAGAGATATGTATGCTGATAGGTACGATAAGGCTATGAAAGTAATGGCTACCCTAGACAACATTGTGGTTGAGACAGACTACACCATTCCTAATGCAGGCGCCATAGTATTAACTGACCGTCAGGCATTCTTTGTATCTGCTAGCCTAGGGCAACTGATTGTAGATGAAGGCACCTATATGGCAATAAGTACCGGTTCACCTATATTTCAAGCAATGGCAGGTAAGAAAGTAGGTGATAAATTCCAGTTTAGAGATACCGAATACATCATTAGAAGCATTAAATAGCTGAAGTGTAGGGTTTTTGATTGGAACCTAACTTGTTTAAACTGTGCTAAACTTAATTGACGATAAAATTATCTACCCTGAGTTTTCCGTTGTGTAAATTGGGCTTTTTCCACCATTCATAACTTAATGAAATATAATAATTAATGCTAACAGTATCTTTTAGCTTTTAAGGAAAAACGTAGAGTAAACTGGCATTAAATGAATCGTTACCTGCATAGATATTTGCAAAAAAACTGCTACTTGTAACAGTTAAAATATACACTTTTCTTTATGCTATCTACATACATATATTCCCGACTATCAGTGTAACTTCTCACTTTGGTATTAGAAGCATAATTTTGTATTCTTTTATACTTTTTACCCTTAATTAGTACGGTATCTTTCCAAGCCTTATATTATGGACTGTCCACATTCTTTGTAGATTTTTACAATATCTTGATATCCGCAGCTATAATCAACAGAATCGTAATATAGCCATCACGTTCCAAATTATGGTATCGCCTGCTGGTAGCATTGAGGTATAGAGACCGGCAACGTGTTACGCAGATTTACTTATGCTTTATATTATGCAAAAGGCTAAGTGGGATAGAATACTTTCAATCTTTATATTATTTTGACGTAAGGTGTTTTTTAATTTAAATTTCAACAGATTAATTTATATTAAACAATTATTTGATAACTAGTTATTTTAAGTAATATATATTTAAGAGAAAATGAAACAAATTTATTTTTCTGCAAGTATTTCCAATAAATTTTAACCCTAGAGAAATTAAATTTAAAAATAGCTGTAACAATTGCGAAGTAATTTATGAGAATATGCAAATATTAGATCAATTCCCACCTGAAATGCCAAAAGATGGAATTTTTCAAGTATTACAAATTAAAAAAACCCCAGCTTTACTGATTTACAAAAAAGGGAGTAACGAGGTCTCATTTAAAAATGAAGATATTTTCACTAAGATTAATTTTATATTTTGGTTTTGCACCTTGCTTTTTAGAATTTATGAATAAGTATAAAAAGTCGAACCGACTATAACGAATTATATAATATCAGGGCTGGCAAAAAATTTACTCTTTGTTTATATCATACCTATTCAATGCGTGAATTGTAATACCTTTGCACCTAATTATCCATACTGAACTCAGTCTATTCTGATGCAAAATAAAGGTACAATAGCACAGGTGATAGGTCCCGTAGTAGACGTAAGTTTTGCTGCAGAGGGTGCTACACTTCCACAAATTTATACAGCACTTACTATTAATAGGGGTGCAAACACTTTAGTACTTGAGGTACAACAACACCTAGGTGAAGACCTGATACGTGCCATTGCAATGGACTCTACTGAGGGTCTGGTGCGTGGTACAGAAGTGGTTGATACAGGCAAACCAATTGAGATGCCGATAGGTATTGAGATAAGGGGGCGTCTATTTAATGTAGTGGGTGAAGCCATAGACGGTATCGGAGAGGTGAAAACTGCCAAAAGAAGGTCTATTCACCAAGACCCACCTAAGTTTGAGGAGCTTTCTACCAGTACAGAACCACTATTTACAGGTATCAAAGTGATTGACCTAATTGAGCCTTACAGTAAGGGGGGTAAAATTGGACTATTCGGTGGTGCAGGTGTAGGTAAGACAGTATTAATTCAAGAGTTAATTAACAATATAGCTAAGGCACACGCAGGTTTATCTGTCTTTGCTGGTGTAGGTGAGCGTACACGTGAGGGTAATGACTTATTGCGTGAGATGATTGAGGCCGGAATTATAAAATACGGTGAAGAGTTCAAACACAGTATGGAAAACGGTGGATGGGATGTTAAGTCTGTTGACCTAGAAGTGTTAAAAGATAGTCAAGCTACCTTCATATTTGGACAAATGAATGAGCCGCCAGGGGCACGTGCACGTGTAGCCCTATCTGGTCTAGCTATAGCAGAGTATTACCGTGATGGTGAGGATAGTGAGGACGGGAAAGGCCGCGACATCTTATTTTTCATCGACAATATATTCAGATTTACACAAGCCGGTTCTGAGGTATCTGCCCTGTTGGGTCGTATGCCATCAGCGGTGGGATACCAACCTACATTGGCTACAGAGATGGGTCTGATGCAGGAGCGTATCACCAGTACCAAGCGTGGATCTATCACATCGGTACAAGCAGTATATGTACCAGCTGATGATTTAACTGACCCAGCGCCAGCTACTACATTTGCCCACTTAGATGCTACTACTGTACTTAGCCGTCAGATAGCCTCATTGGGTATCTATCCTGCGGTTGACCCACTAGATTCAACCAGTCGTATATTAACACCAGAGATAGTAGGTAAAGAGCATTACGAATGTGCCACAAAAGTTAAGTTGATACTACAACGCTATAAAGAGTTACAAGACATCATCGCCATATTAGGTATGGATGAATTAAGTGAGGAAGATAAGCAAGTAGTACACCGTGCCCGTCGTGTGCAAAGATTCCTAAGTCAGCCATTCCACGTGGCAGAACAGTTTACAGGTCTAAAAGGTGTATTGGTTAGCATAGAAGACACCATCAAAGGTTTTAACGCCATTATGAATGGTGAAATGGATCAATATCCTGAGGCAGCATTTAACCTAGTTGGTAACATAGAGGAAGCTGTAGCGAAAGGTGAGAAGTTAATGGCAGAGGTAAGATAAGTACTATGCACCTAGAAATAATTACTCCAGAGGATACCTTATTTACTGGCGAAGTAAATAGTGTAACACTACCTGGCACTGCTGGTCAGTTTCAAGTATTGCAAAATCACGCCCCACTCATCAGCACGCTAGATGCTGGTCACATTAAGTTTAAAAAAACAGACGGCGTAACAGATGAGATAAATATAAATGCTGGATTTGTAGAAGTATTAAACAATAAAGTTACCGTATTGGTATAATCTCCAATACAATGTATATAGAAAGGGTATTCAGAAATGGATACCCTTTTTTTGTGATTAAAGGTTTGAGCTTCGTATCAAGTTTTGTGGTGGCAGACAGTTTAGTGCTAATAATCCGCCACTGCGCCAAGCGCCAAAACGTTATGCCTCACCCTAAAATGACACTGCAACACAAAACAAACTGACCAAATTTCTTCAAACTTTGACACCATAGAATCAAACTTATTTGTAAATTTGCCAAAATTGTCAAGACAAAAATTTCAAGAAAATGAAAGAAACATTTGGAGAATACATACACAAATTAAGGTCTGACAACAGTTTGACATTGACAAAACTTGCTGCTGCTTTAGATATTGATCAATCTACACTTTCAAAAATAGAGAACGGAAAAAGAAATGTTCCAGTTGACGTTTTACCAAAGCTTTCAAAAATTTTCAATCTTGACCTTAAACAATTGGAACACGAGTATTACAGTGAGAAAATTGCTGAAATCATTTATCCGCAAGAAGAACCAAGTGAACTTTTAAAAGCGGCTGAAGAAAAGGCAAAATATATGCGAATCAAGAATCAACAACAAGGAAAAATAAACTTTTAAGCTATGATAAAATACTCAAAACTTCGGGAAAAGCTAAAAGTTGAAACCTTAAATGGCAATGCTGAAGATTTAGCTTTTTTCACCCACTAT
>JAWXCF010000005.1:0-56123 GCA_034440515.1 Bacteroidota bacterium | reverse complement strand
TGCACCCCGTGCACTATATAACTAAACTTGCTCAACTTTTCATTATGCGTACCCATATGAAATAAGTAACGATGCATTATATATTCGGTAAGGGTCCACATACAAACACCAGAAATAAAAACGAAAGCTAAAGTTCCAAAATTTGGATTAATATTTAAATGAAAATAGTACAATAAGTATGCGCACATTGGGATGTACATACTTAATATGATGGCAGGGTGGGTTTTAGACAACCATTCTACAATTTTGTATCTAGACAGTTGCTTGGTACCTTTAGTTTTGATATTTAATGCAGGCATATATATATTAAATCTAAATGATTATTGAAACTTGAATGTTCAATACCTACAAGCAAAATTACAAAATGAAAGAATATGTATAAAGATCACCAGCCAAATGTAGAAAGGTAATATTGTATCTTAGCGCCTTAAATTAGTAACTATTTTTGTCTAATTATTTTTTATGACAACAGTAAAATTAGAAGGAATGCCTGATATAGAAACCCAAAATGAACTCAGTTTAGAAGAGTTTAAAACTGAAGTTTTGCAGGATTATAAAATAGGGCGAATCAGCAGAGAAGCCAGTTTATTAGGAAGAAAAGAGGTTTTAACTGGAAAGGCCAAATTTGGTATATTTGGGGATGGTAAAGAAGTAGTACAATTAGCTATGGCTAAGGTATTTATGCCTGGAGATTTCCGCTCTGGTTATTACCGTGACCAAACTTTTATGTTGGCTATTGGGCAGCTAACAGTTAGACAATTCTTCGCACAATTATATGCAGATGTAGATGATGTAAATAGGGAGCCAGCCAGTGGGGGCAGACAAATGAATGGGCACTTTGCTACCCGTTCATTAGACGAGAATGGAGAATGGCTTTACCTAACTAAACAGAAAAATAGCAGTGCAGACATATCCCCTACTGCAGGGCAAATGTTAAGACTTCTTGGTCTAGCATACGCTAGTAAATTATATAGGCAAAATCCTGAGCTACAAGATAATGGAAAATTTAGTGTAAATGGTAACGAAGTAGCATTTGGTACAATTGGTAATGCAAGTACTGCCGAGGGGCATTTTTGGGAAACCGTAAATGCTGGCGGTGTGCTTATGGCACCTATGGCAATTAGTATTTGGGATGATGGCTATGGTATATCAGTTCCAAATAAATATCAAGTAACAAAACAAGATTTAAGCGAAATATTGAGTGGATTTAGCTTTGACGAAGAAAAAGAACAAGGCTATTTACTCTTTACTGCTAATGGATGGAACTATCCAGAACTGATGCAAACCTATGCGGCAGGCATTACGGCTGTGAGAGAACGCCACATACCAGCTATATTTCACATACAAGAGTTAACCCAACCCCAAGGTCATAGCACTAGCGGTAGCCACGAAAGATACAAGTCCAAAGAAAGGCTAGACTGGGAAAAAGAGTTTGACTGTATGGTGAAAATGAGAGAATGGATACTTGAAACTGAAATATCAACTGAAGAGGAACTGATTGCTATAGAGGCAGATGCTAAGAAGTATGTAAGGGAAGAGCAAAAGGCAGCCTTTGAACAATCGCTTACTGTAATCCAGGCAGATAGAGCAGAGCTAATTGATGCATTTAAACAACTAGCGGGGCAGGCTGACGAAAAATTAGCAAGTGAGATTCTTGAAATATCCCGCCAATTATCTGAAGGACTTGACAAAGACCGCAGGTCAAATTTAAATGCATCTTGGGACGCTCTAAGATTAAGCTTACACCACGACTTACCAGGCAGACAGACAATTATAGACTGGAAGAATTCAGTTTTACGACAAACACAGCCCAAATATAGCAGTCATCTGCACAGTGGAACTGCTATGCGCGTCATTGAAGTAAAACCTATATATGACAATCACGCCGAGCTGTTAGATGGTAGGGAAATATTGAATAAATATTTTGACCTACTATTAGCTAGAGATCCACGAGTATTTGCAATAGGCGAAGACGTAGGTAAAATAGGTGATGTAAATCAGGGTATGGCTGGTATGCAAGACAAATACGGAGACCTAAGAATAACTGATACAGGTATAAGAGAGGCGAGCATAATGGGCCAAGGAATTGGTGCAGCTATGCGTGGTCTTAGACCAATAGTTGAAATTCAATACTTAGACTATCTTTTATATGGATTAGAAATATTAAGTGATGATTTAAGCACACTACTTTACAGAACTGTGGGAGGGCAAAAGGCACCGGTTATTGTACGTACACGTGGCCACAGGCTTGAGGGTATATGGCACAGCGGTTCACCAATGGGTATGATAGTAAATGCACTGAGAGGTATGTATGTATGCGTGCCTAGAAATATGACACAGGCAGCAGGATTTTACAATACTTTAATGCAAGCAGATGAGCCTGCACTAATCATAGAAAGACTAAACGGATACAGGCAAAAGGAACGCCTACCTAATAACATTGGGGAATATACGGTACCACTAGGTGTGCCAGAGGTTATTCACAACGGCGAAGATGTAACCATAGTTACCTATGGTGCCTGTTGCGAGATAGCACAAGCTGCTGCCTATAAACTTGCTGAAGTGGGCATTAGTATAGAAATAATAGATGTGCAAACATTGTTACCTTTTGATGTAAATCACAACATTATAGAAAGCATAAAGAAAACTAATCGTGTCATTTTCTTTGATGAAGATGTGCCTAGTGGGGGAACTGCCTATATGATGCAAAAGGTAATAGAAGAACAAAAGGCTTGGCAATGGCTAGACAGTGAACCTGTTACCTTAGCTGCAAATGCACATAGACCTGCTTACGGCACAGATGGCGATTACTTTAGTAAGCCCAACGTAAACGATGTATTTATGGCTGTATATAGCATAATGCACGAGACAGACCCTGGCAGTTTCCCGATGAATTTTTAATATATACCATTATATACATAAATAAAGCCCTCAAAGTGAGGGCTTTATTGTTTATTGAAAGTTGAAAAGTTAACTATTCTGAAACTTCCTTTTTCTTTTTACCTGTCTTAAACTTATCATATTCAGCAACATCAGGACACATTGTGACTGCATCTTGCCATAATTTGGTACTCCGATATTCTGATCGTAATAAGACTAAATAAGGTGACCAAATTTTAGCCTTTTCTTCTTCACCATAATTATAACTATTCCCATCCCTTAACGATTGTAAGTGACTTAACATCAATATGGCCTTAGCTCTTAATTCTTTAGGGGCTTTGCTATTAGCAACTAATTGGTAATATTTGTTAGCTTTACTTAAGCTGTAATAATTGTTATCATAATAAGACCGTTTGGAGTAGAGAAGTTGATATTGATTATAGGGATCGTACTTAGCTGATGCTAATAGTTGCTTTTCTTCAGGTCCATTTTCATAACTACTTCTTTGATATTTAGACAACATCCAGGCTCTACCGTTATATGATATGTTATAGTAACAATTTGCTAGTTTAAAATTATCATCAGGATTTTTGTTCTTTTTATTTTGATAGTCAACCAATTCCTGTAAAATAGAACGCTTACTTACCTTATCATATTTATTCCTAATTATGTACTGATTAGGAATTAAAGTGCCAACATCAGAAATTTTAAGAATGGGCAAATTGCCTTTAAATTCAGGTCGATTATCCCAATAGTTGTCATCTATTTTTTTTGATTCTGCTAGTGCAATATCCATCAAATTCATTCGCACTAAGACAGAAACTTTGAAATCGCGTATAATGTCATTAGACTTAGGTAGAACTATGGAAATGAGTTTCTCAAAGTCAGTCTTGTTCTTCTTATCGTTTAAAACTATTAATTCATCGAAAATGGCAGGTGTACCATAATCATTGAAATAATCTAAAGAATAGTAATAATGATCTTCACGTGGTAAATTAATATCAACTCCATTAGTATAAATTTCTACTAATTCTGACAACAGCCCGGCAGTAAAATCATCATTAATTCTTTTGTATTTATTGCTAGTCATTAGCAAAAGTTCACTAAAATCATTATTTAAGTTATTATTAAAAAAGTTGTATTCATAAACTGAAGATTTAGGTAAAACATTCTTTAATACCATAAGTTGGTTATAAATATCCTGTTTGCCTTGTGGAGAACCAATATTTACTGTATTTAAAATATTTATATACCGTTGTTTCTCTAGTTGTGCAGCAAATGGTTTTGGCAATTGCTTTGCTGTCATTTCATTGAGTAGAACACTCGCCTGATCATATTTGCCATTTATTTGCTTTAAATAAATCACAGCAATTTTGGTATAATTAGACCAATCTGCATTCTGTTTTAGTGATAAATTAGACAAGAACGATTCTAATTCATACATATAATTTAAGTCGTGGTTAAATGATGAAGTTTTAATTTCAATAAGTTTATCATACTCATCTCCACCGTAATTCGCATCTGTGTATGCTAGTCCAGTACTAGATACATTGTATAATTCAGTTTCTATACCCTTATACAATGGAGTTTGAGTCCAAGCTTCTATTTTATTAATTTCTCTTCCTATAAGCGTAGGCAAATACTTAGAGTTAGGGTCTAAAGCGGCAATATTTTTAGTGTTAGTCAATGATTTACCAGGATTATGAAATTCCAATAATGCCATTGCTGCAATTTTCAATGATTTATCTTGTGTTCTGTCAATTAAGTTTAACACTGCCTCTTTATCGATCATTTTGTAGACATACACCTTTTTCTCTTCTGTCTGATCAAATGCTTGCACCAAGGCTGTTGTTTTCTTATCTGTGTCAGTTTGGGCCATTCCATAGTATAGTAGAGCCCATTTTGCAACTATGCTATTGTGGCGCAACAGATAGTTTTCATAAATAACAACTAATTTAATTCTGTTAGCATTGTTTTGAATTAATGTACTATCAGACTCACTGTCTGATTTATAATACCATTCATAATGGAGCAATTTTACTATTTGGAAAGCGTAACGCTCTTTTAAAAACCCGCTTAAACCCTTGGTTTTTATGTTTTTGTAGGCAAATTCCAATAGAATATTTGATTTATCATTATAGTTATTATTTTTTTCATCTTCCCATAGATCTGTTGTAGGGTAACTATTTGCCTCAACTCTTTTTGCAAATAAGAAATACTTTAATTCTTCAGCATTTTCCTGAAGCAGCAAACTCTTTATAAAGCTATTTCTCTTTATTTGGCTGTAGTTATTCAAGCTTGCATCGTTCAAGAATAATTCAGGACTAAGTTCATACTGTGCAGTATATACGTCCTTTATATTTACTTGACCTTTAGTATTTGCTACCCATTCCTTACAATTAGTTTGATAGTCTAAGCCTTGGGGATCAGGCACATAACTATTTAAATAACTATGAGTATAGTTAAATGGGGTAAGAGTTGGACTCAAACCAAGATCTGGGGTGAAAAGCCTAAAACTATAATCATCAAATGTGCCATAATCAGAGCAACTATTCACGACAGTATAGAAGCCAACACATAAGACCAATATGCCGCTAATTACTGGTATTAAAGACTTCTTCATAATGGTATAGTGATGTAGGTTCCCAATTAAAATATATAAATTTATTAAACTTTACTTTGTTATTTATTAACTTTTTAGCTTCAATTAATTCTTTCTTTTTTGGTATTTCCATTCTTAATTGGTCACCCACTCTAATGTATTTATTTTCTATTACGGTATCAACTTTACTCATTAGTTCGTTACCCAATTTAGTAAAGTTTGGATTATTTTCTAATCCTCTAGTTTTATCACTTAGGTGGATAATTCCCCTACACTCTTTGCCTGTATGCCATACATACCAGCCAAATATAGGTAAGGCAACATCTAGTGGTAAGGGGTAGCTTTTTACTTTTAAATACTTGTCTAATTCTTTTACATCAAACACTGAGTTTTTTGTATTTGAATTTTGAATTTGCCCTAGATTATAACACATTAGTACCCCTTTATCAACGGGCGGCACCCCCATTTTTTTACTGTATTTATATGGATATAATCTTATTGTCACAGAAAGCTTCATATTTCGTTTTTGCAAACTATCTTTCAAGATAGTCAAAAACTTAAAATACTTATCTCTGTTTTTAGCAGTCCAATCGCAGTCTATTTGAAATTCTTTTACTGTTCCAACTCTAGACCCAGAAATCACTTGTCTGATAGAATCAAGTTTTGTGTTGATTACTTCGTAATCTAATCCTTGATTGTATAGCGTATCGTAGAATTTACTTCTCTCTACTTCTATAAATCCTTCTTCAATGGATAGTGTAATTCTATCAGACTTTGCCAAAACTCTACCTACTAGTTTGGGTATGTGGACTTCAACCAAATTATCGAAAGTGGAACCAACTATATATATCACAGGTATATATTCATTTTTAAATATTCCCAATTCACTACGATTTAGGTATTCTGTATTTAACTCCTTAGTAGGAGTAGGTTGATTCTTTACTGCACTCCAATTCACATCAAAATAGCGCAAATAGATACAACTAGGATTGAATTTATCTGACAAACTATCATTAGACAATTTATCATCAATATCTACATTAAAGTAATAAAATGAAGCTCCAAGTTTAGCTGATGGCTTAGATATAAATAATAAAAAAAAGAGGTAAACACTGAGATTTAATAGAGATATCGACATTGTGTCAGCTTAATTGGGCAAAAAAATTAATAGTAAATGGATTTGGTAAATTTAATCAAAATGCTTCCCCTTCATAACCCAATTTATAAAAATATTAAGTAACTTTATAATTATTAAGATGACTGAAAATAATGTTGCTTTAGCCCTGCTATTTACTCACAAATGTGGGACTGGTGCAACCAAAACAGGTAAATGCCTATCTATGCATTTATATGAGGTCATAGACGATTATAAATTCAATTGGATGAAGTAACGTGGAGTTTAGCGACGAAGAAATATTAATAGGCTGTTTGAAACAAAATAGAAAGTACCAGCAGGCGCTGTACCAAAGATTTTGCCGCAAAATGATGTCTGTTTGTCTACGATATGCCAAAGATGATATGCAGGCTGAAGATTTCCTACAAGACGGATTTATTAAAGTTTTTACCAAGTTAGACCAGTTTAAAAGTGAGGGTAGCCTGGAAGGTTGGGTGCGCAGAGTAATAGTAAATACGGCGCTTCAAACACTTCGAAGCAACAAGAATTCACCAATTACAGCTGACGACATTGATGACATTAGGCCAATAGGTGCAAATGATGATACCATAGAAAGAATGAGTGCTGATGAATTGCATTGCATTATCAAAAAACTACCAACAGGGTATCGCACTATTTTTAATTTGTACGTAGTAGAAGAGTTTACACATAAAGAAATCGCTGAACAATTTGGCATAAGCGAGGGAACCAGTAAAAGTCAATTGGCTAGAGCCAGAATGCTTTTACAAAAAATGATTAAAAAAAATGAAATTATTTCGGATAAACACAATGCAGCAGCAGCCATCGCAAGATGAGGTTTTAAGAAAGAAACTGAATGAACATAGCACTACCCCACCGGTAGATATGTGGAATAGAATAGAGCTAGGTCTGGTAGATCCTTGGTGGAAAAGGTATGCCTTGGCAGTGGCCTTTATTCCATTCATACTAGCCACAACTGGTGTGATGGTTTGGTTGAATCAAGCTGAGACACTTAGTATTCAACAAGCTAATGTTACTCAATACCAGTCTAAAGTAAAAGCAAGTACTGCCCAAAATGGTATAGCTAATAGTAATACACAATCTAATACAGCCAATAAAGTAATAGCTAAGAATTCTAAAGTTGAAACTGCTGCCTCAACTGTTAGAAATCAAGTCAATGCTAGTGATGCAAAATATGCCCATAGTAATTCTAAGCTTAAAGTAAACTCAGATTTATCTAATTTAAAGTCTAAAGCTGGAAAGCTATTAAACGCAACTGCAAAAACCTTTAATACAAAATCTTCACGTACAGCGTACTCTAAACGCGTTTCAAGACTTAATACTACTCACAATTCTAGAATTGAAAATGCTGCTACTTTAAATGCAGAAAGAAATAATGTAATTGTTAATGAGAAAATCGATTTTAATCCTGATGTTTCATTAGACCCAATAGATTTAAATGCATCGGGCGTTGCAAATGAATATACATTAACTAAAAAAATGCCGAAACATTTATTGGCTAATTCTGATAGATTTAATGAAGGAAAGATTGCCTATAAAAAACAAAAATTTAGTCAATCTAGATTTTCAATTGGAGTAATAGCAAGTAAGGGTATTTCAACTTCAGGGTTCAGCACCAACTATGAAGGTGTTGCAATTGCATCATCTCCTATACCGAATAGTAGTCTTTACAAGTCTAATTCAGGTTCTAATAATGTGATAAATTTGGGAATAAGTGGCAGAATGTTCTTCACTCATAAAGTCTTTATTCAAACTAATATTTTATATACTCAGTCAACATTGTACAGACCTTTTTTACAATCAAGTCCAGGTCAAGCAGTTTCAACAGCTGTTCCGAATAATGCTACTTTAGCCATTTTAGGAATAAATATGAGTACTTATAATAAAATGAACAACAACCTACTAAGTACCCCAATACAAACACAATATGCTGCTATAGATGTACCTGTGAATGTAGGAATGGTATTTGGTAAAGGAAGAATTAGATTTCCTGTATCGTTAGGATTGGGTGCCAGCTATTTAACCAACTTTAATCAAAGATTGAATATTCCAAACTCAAATTACGATTTAAGTAAGTATGACGATTTTAGAACCATAAATCTAACTAAGCAATTATCTGCTGGATTTAGTACTTATTTGGTAAAAGGAATGCGATTTGAATTAGGAGCAAGTATAGGTGGGTATGCTAATAGAATAAATGCAGACCAACTTTATAGCATTAAGCCTACTAACTATTGCATACATTCGGGTATTTACTATGCTCTTTGATGTATAGCTAGTTCTTCTGTTAAGCTACAGCTGTAAATAACTCTTGGTTTGCTGCCAGTTAATCCTGATATAAAGTATTTGACAGTTCTACCTAGTATCAATATGTCTAATGCAAGTGATTCGCTTTTAGCATATTCTGCATCTAACCTAAGTCTATGATTCCAGCTAAGTGAATTGCCGCCCTGCACCTGAGCCAAGCCTGTAACTCCGGGCTTTACATTGTGCCTAGTTAATTGATTGTTAGTATATAGGGGTAAGTAGTCTGGCAATAATGGTCTAGGTCCTATAAATGCCATATCGCCCTTAATAATATTTAACAACTGAGGTAACTCATCTATATGCATAGTTCTCAAATATTTACCCAAGCGATGGGTGCGTACATTATCTGGCAATAGTTCACCAAACTCATTAGTAACGTTAGACATAGTCATCAATTTATAAACAATGAATGGCTTACTGTTTAGACCTATTCTATTTTGCCTATAAAATATCTTTCCTTTATTGACCAAAACTAATGGAATAGCCAAAACTGTAAAAACTGGAACACAAGTAGCTAACAACAAAAAAGCAGACAACTTCCCCATTACTGGTTTGGTGTAGTTGGTATATATGCTAGGCTTGCTCAAGTAAAAATATTATTATGATAAAGTTTTAAATTGATGTGAATTCCAAAGGCTTTCATTTAACAATGGAAGCTTCATTATTTGCTTGAAAATATCACTTTTTCTTGCAGTTTCCATAACCCTAATGTGACGCTGGTGATGAATATCTGTAGCTAAATAGTTTATTTTCCCTTCTTTCAATAATTTCTCTGAAATGAGTTTTGAATCAGGGCTGTAATATCCGAGCAATGATCCCAGATTTACTTGAAAATGCACGCCTTTGTCCCAAAGCTCTTGGTACCATTGGTGCCTACCATACATATATATGTAGCGTTCAGGATGAGCTAGAATAGGTTGGTAACCATTAGATTGCATATTAAAAATTATTTCAAAAATATTTTGACATTCATTCAAATAGCTTGTCTCAATCAGTACGGAGTTTTTGCCAATGATTAAAAGATTATTATCCTTAAGATTTTCTTCAAAAAATGAATCAACATAATATTCAGCAGCGGCATCTAGTTGAAAATCTATTCCCTCTTCTATCAATCGTTGGCGTACTTCGGCTAATTTACCCAAAATTATTTCAGGTGTGTTTCTATAACTATCCTCCATACTATGTGGTGTAGTAATGGCAGCTTTGTAACCCATTGCTATTAATGCCTTTATCAACACTATAGAATCTTCTATAGTAGCAGCGCCGTCATCTATGCCAGGTAATAAATGAGAATGCATATCAAAAGTTAGTGAACAAAGCAAATCATTTGATTTGTCTCCACCTTTTTTTAACAAGCTTTTCAATAATGACATATTTTTGGTTGGTATACAGCGCAGATATTCGAATACAAATTTAATAATAGTCTGTAGAGTTGCCATTGGATTTATACCAATTGACTTATAAACGTTACCAGAACCTAAAAAGATGAAATGAACCTCATTTTTTGTGTATTTGCTATTAAGTTTGTTCAACACTAGCTTGTGTAAAAGTTTACAATAATTGAAAGCACTCACTATTCTTTACGATAGCAAAGATGATAAGTTGGAATATGTATGCTATACTTTATTTTCTCATTTATGTAAAATAGAATATCAATTATTTCCTGTAGGTGAATATAGTTATAAAGAAGGGGAAAGAGGGCTAATATTTAGTGTTGAGCAAACTAATGTTACTGACTTTATATGGTGTAATAAAAAGTCTGATAATACATTACACAAACCGTGTTCATATTCTACATTGATTGATGATACCCAGTTGATAGATTGGCTGAGTAAATCAGACCTAATTAGAGTAATTTGGAATTTTCTTACTCTAGACTACGCAGAAACCGATTTTGCTGGTTTGGATAATATTGGACGGGTACAGTCAAGTCAAATTTTTAATTTCTACTCGGATTGGCAAAACATACCTTGGATAGATCAATTCCTACGTAGCCTATTTGGGGCAATGAAAATGGATTGCAAATTCCTTGTAAATGAAACCAAACTACTACTAACTATAGACATAGATTTTCCTTATGTAATTCAAAATAGAAGTATAACTTCTGTAATCAAAACTTTTGTTAAGCAAATTGTTACAGGCAATATATCCTCATTTTTAAGTTTATTAACTATGTTTTTAGGGTTTCGAAATGATGCATTTAATACATATTCAGAAATTCTAACCTTGCTTCCTCCAAATCAAATTAGATTTTTTGCACTTTTAGCATCAAATCATAAATTAGATAATCCAATAAAAGCAAAGTCTAAAGCTTGGAATAATTTACTAAAAGTACTTGCAGACCATCAAGTTCTACAACTGCACCCTGGCTATTCCAGTCAATCATTAGCTAATATCAATGAAGAGAAATCAAGTTTAGAAAACATTATAAACTACCCGATTACTGAGGTTAGAATGCATTACCTAAGAATAAATAACAGAACTAGGTTAAATCTATCCAAACTAGGAATTACAAAAGACTTTACAACTTGTATTGCAGACGGAGTTGGCTTCCCAAATGGAACAGTGTACCCGTATCCACACTACCATAGTTGGGCGATAGGTAGGGAGTTAATACTTGTACCTACTATGGCTATGGATAGAACCTTGTTGAGTTACAATGGTCTTTCTATTCATCAGGCTGTCGATCAATTAGATAATTTATACAGCATTACACGCCATTATGGTGGAACCTTTGGGTTACTACTGCATAACAACACATTGAGTAATTTTGGTGAATGGAAAAATTGGAAAGCACCATTAATAGAATGGATTAAACGAAAAAATTAGCAATGAGCATTTACCCCCCAGTCAAACCAGTAGAAGTATTAATTCATCGTAGAGAAGATATAGATGACGATGAATGGGACAATTTTATAAATGATTCTTGCAATGGTAGCGTATTTTCTTATCATTGGTACTTAGATACAATAGCGCCAAACTGGGAGGCTGCCATTTGTTACTATGAAAATGGAGCAATAGCTGCAGTTATGCCATTGCCTTATAAAAACTATTTTAGTATTAAAGTTAGCCGGCAACCTATACTATGCCGATACGGAGGGATTATATACCCGCAATCTTTATATAGTCACCTTGAGCAGATTAGATGCATATCTACTTGTATTTTAGCTGAAATATCAAGAAAATACTTATGGGTACATCTGTATCAGACGCCTGGTGTTTGGATTGATAACTTAAGTAGTGAATGGCAAAAAAATGAAGCAGGAAATGGCTATGGACTATTTAGGGAAGACTTTGCAAAAGGTAATCCATATAATGCGACAAATAAGAACCTGTATAATAAAGCTCAAAAAATGGGTTTTAAATACGAGATAATACAAAGTGCAGACCCACTAATAGAAATACTTGATAATCTAGACCACAAGATTATAGATAAGTCTAAATATGAGGTCATAAAAGCCCTATATGGCGCTGCTAGAGTGTTTAATGCAGGTACAATACATATGGCAACAGATTTAGAAAAAAATAATATAGCTGTTGCATTTACTTTACAAGACGCTAGAGCTAGCAGACTTTTGTTTCTAAATAAAGGTAATGATTCTAATGATATTGTAAACAGATATTTACTGTGCAATGTGATAGAAGAATGCTTGACTAAAAGCCCTATGTTCGATTTCTGTGGCAGTAATATCAAAGGTGTAGCAGATTTCTTCGAATCATTTGGTGCACATCAATTTAGGTATCAATATCTAATTAAACAAGGTAAATTGGTCACGATGATGAAAAATCTACTCTCTACAAAATAAATATATATGTTTCATACTTTTTACCTATCTATGCGTTTATAAAAGGGTAATGCTTTCTAAAATTTTGTCAATCTAGATAATATCTTAGGGACATTAAATAATTACTAAATCAATTTTGTCATCTCCTACACATATTTGGGTAGATTCAGATCTTACTATGCAGATACTAAAGTATAGTTCTGTGTTTCTATGGAGTGGCATTAAGTTTTTATTTGCTTTAATTCAAGCAGCTGCATTTAATCTTGGTTATTGGCAATCAATTTTACTGACCGTAGCAGGCGGTATGATGGGCGTGGTTGTATTTGCCTATCTAGATAAACCTATAGTAAGGGGTTGGCGAAAAATATTTCCTGCTAAAATTTCAACAAAAACCAAGATAAATAAGAAAAGTAGAATGCTGGTTAGAATAAAAAAGCGATACGGCTTAGCTGGTATAGCTTTACTTACTCCAATTATTCTTCAAGTACCCATTGGTACTATGTTAGCAATGAGGATGATAGGAAATATAAGGAAAGTCTTGATTGCTATGTTTATATCTTTCAGCATTTATAGTTGCATAGCTATGACGATTTTCTATTTTATACTTAGTGATGAGCAAAGGCTAAATCTACTAAGTAAAATTGGCGGCTAAGTTTACTTATTATACTTAGATAATAATTCAAGACTAATTTTGAATGACCAAAATATAAGATTGGGCTCAATTATGTCAACTTCTGAATCAAATAAATTTACTAATAGGCTAATTCACAGTAATAGCCTGTATTTAAAGCAACACGCCCACAACCCTGTAAATTGGTACCCTTGGGGTGAAGAAGCACTAGTAGCAGCCCAAGAAAGCGACAAATTGCTACTAATCAGCATTGGCTACAGTGCTTGCCATTGGTGTCACGTTATGGCACACGAATGTTTTGAAGACGAGGTAACAGCCAAATATATGAGCGACCACTTCATTTGCGTAAAAGTAGATAGAGAGGAACACCCGCAAGTAGATCAATTATATATGGATGCGTGTCAGATGATGACAAAAAGAGGCGGTTGGCCTTTAAATGCATTTGCCCTACCTAATGGCAGACCAATATATGCAGGTACTTATTTTCCTAAACCAAATTGGACAGGGTTGATGCGTGAATTAAGCCACGGTTATAAAACCAAAAAAGAGCAATATCTGGATTATGCAGATAAAGTAATGTTAGGTATTGAACAGAATAGCCTAACACCCAGCATAGATAATGAATTAACATTTTCATCTGGTCAAATATTAGAATTTTTACCTAGTTTATCCCAAAATTTTGATCTAGAAACTGGGGGTAGAATGCCAGCACCAAAATTCCCTATGCCAGACAATTGGCAATACCTAATACAATTATATATAAACGACTACACCACAGTTCCAGACAATGAGCATCTATTGCTTACATTGCAAACTATGGCAAATAGAGGCCTATTCGACCAAATAGAAGGAGGGTTTTATAGATATAGTACTGATGCTGAATATATAGTACCCCATTTTGAAAAAATGCTTTATGATAACGGGCAATTGTTAAACTTATATAGTAGGGCAAGCATATTATACCCTGAAAATAAATTATTTAAACATATAGCAGATTCAACTTGCCAATTTCTATATGATCAACTATTTGATGAAAATGAAGGATTATTTCATTCCTCACTTGATGCTGATAGCGAAGGTGTAGAGGGGAAATACTACACCTATTCCTTGCAGGAATATGAGGCTGCTCTAGGTAATGACCTAGCTAAAATCTATGGCAGTTTAATTGGCGATGGTTTAGGGTATTGGGCAGAGGAAAAGCTTTACAATCCACTTAGATTGCAATATGATGTCAACGACAATGATATTTATAATAAACTTAAGCAATTTCGTAAACAACATAAACCCTACCCAAGCAGAGATGAGAAGAAAGTATTGTCTTGGAATTGCCTAACTGCGCTAGGACTACTAACTTATTGTGAACTAAACCAAAAGTTTAAATCTAAACTTACAACTCTAGTAAATACAATTATTACAACCTATCTATCAAATGAAAATAACTTAATTAGGGTAGCTGGAAATAATAATTTAAGTGCTTGCTTAGATGACTATGCATTACTGATAAAACTACTGGTAGAGTACTCTGGGAAATATTCTGAACCTAAACTTATGACTTTAGCATTTGACTTATGTCAAAAATGTATTGATTTTTTTGAAACTGATGAAAAGGTATATTTATATTATTCATCAACTATAGATAAAAGCCAAATAATAAGTAGAAAAATAGAACTTCAAGACAATGTTATAGCAGCTGGTAATAGTATAATGGCGCAAAATCTATATACTTTAGGTATTCTTTTTGATAAAAATGAATGGACACTGCGTGCTGAAAATATGCTAAAAGGAATAATACCATTACTAAACACTTCGCTTCCTTGGTTTAGCAACTGGGGTATTCTGCATCAACACCTTAGCCTAAACTATCAAATGTTGATTGGCATAGGAGAGGAAATTGAACTTACAAAACAGTTGTCTAGTATTGACAGTAGGCTTTTATTGAAGTACCAAGTACTATTAAGTACAGAAAGCAATTCTATACCCTTCTTTGATGGTAAGATTACGGGTAGTTGGTATGTCTGTAATGCAAATACTTGTACTGCTTATGGGACAAAGCTCAGTGAGGTTTTAATTTAAATCAATAAATACTCACACCACTTAATGCCAGTATGTAACAAAGAAAAGCCCCGCTATTGCTAACGGGGCTTTTATCAATATATAGATATACAAATACTATCTAATCAAGGTAACAGTACCAGATTTTGTAAGTGTTGAGTTATTACCTACTAGTTTGAAGTTCCAAACGTAGTAGTAAACACCATCAGCGCAATCACCACCTGTATTCTTGTTTGTACCATTCCAATCTTCGTCTTTATTCTCTGTAAAGAATACTCTTTCACCCCATCGATTAAAGATTTGCAATTCATAAGACAATGCACCTTTAATACGTGGATCAAACACATCATTGATATTATCACCGTTTGGAGTGAATACGTTATAATGTTGCCATACCCTACTGAACTGCAGGTTCTTAGTTATAGTATCGGGACAACCAATACTAGAAGTAGCCGTTAATTTCACTTTGAATGAGAATGTACCCTCTACACCTTCTTCCTCTAGTAATGCACTAAACGTTTTGGTATAATCGTGAGTAATAGCACGTTTGTCATTTACTGACTCAGAGGTACCGTCTCCAAATTCCCAAACATACTTTGTACCTAAATCAGGTAATGATGCAGATTCGTTGTTAAAGGTAAATATACCAATTGATCCTCTTAAAGTATCAATTGTAAAATTAGCCTTAATACTATCAATTCTAATTAGAGCAGAACTTGTATTAGTACAAGTGTCGGTTATCTCTTCATTTATGGCAATAACACTTACTGTAAATCTATCAGGATATTTAGAATACGTATAAGTGTGTGTTGTAGTCAAGCCAGTAGTGACTGCGGTTCCGCCGTCACCGAATGACCACAGATACCTATCATATACATTAATTCCAGTGCCCGTTATTGTAAAATTAGCTGGTTTATTAGGGCAAATAAATGTATCACCAGTTATAGTGAAATTTGGTTTAGGATACACGTATATTCTAATTCTCTTATCTCCAGTATCAGGGTAAGACTTGCTACATTCAACAAATTTCTTTTCAATAGGGTCAAATACACTGTCTTTTTGTAGCATTACAACATCCCAAACACCAGGTGTAAGTATTTTCAATCTTACATTCTTATCACCTCTTTTTCCTACATCTGTATATTTAATACCTGTTGCTATATTGGTAGAAGTAAACTGGTACAAGAATCCAGGGGAACTCAAATTAACAGCATTAGTGCTAAATGACTCACAACCCGCAGTATCAGCTACTGTAAATAAAGGTCTTGGACCATTTAGAACTAAGTAGTCCTTTTTGAACTGGGTATTAACACAGCTCTTAGGCGTATTAGCTGTTTCTATAGTTTGAGTTACTGAGAATGAGTCATTTCTTTGATATCTGAAGAACAATGTATCTGGGGCTGTTCTGGTAATAGCAGGACGACCGTCCCCTTGATCCCAAATGAATCTTACCACGCTGTCTACTACTATCATAGTATCCTTTATAATTCCTCTTTCATAGAAAGTATCTTTCTGGAAAGTAGAACCATCAGGGTTGGTTATAGTAGTTTTATAGTAAACACGTTGTTTTGTTTTGTAAACATCTTTATATCCGAAACGGTGTCTATTTCTTACAGAATCTGCTTTTGTACTTTTCTTATCTAACAGTTCACTACCTAAAATTTTACTAGTATCAATTAGAGTAAATGATTTAGGAGCGCAAATATTATAAGTATCTCTTGGCAATGGAGTTCTGAAACCAGCAACCGGTTGAACAACTTTGATCAAGTTTCTTCTTACTGTATTTACAACACAACCAGTAGAGTCAGTAGTTCTCATAGTTACGTCAAATGTACCAGGCTTTGTAAATCTATACTTAACTACAGTCGTACCACCTAATATTGGTGAATAGAATGCTTTGTTATCGCCAAAGTTCCAGCTGATAGTCTCAGGTCTAAACCCAGGAGTTGAGAACCAGCCAGTATTACCATTATCAATTTTACGATAAGCAACAGCATCTTTTACATTCCAAGGGTTAAATGGAACTAGTGGCCAAGAATAACCGCTTACACGTTCATTAGGCACAATTGGGGCATCAATACAAGCTAATGGAATTGGAAAACCATATTGTGCACAAGCATTTGTCCAATACTGAACTTTATATTCAAATTCAACTTCGTCACCTATACAAATGATGCTATCGCCGCCTTTAATGTTAAATACTGCGTAGTGACCATAATAAAGTGGAATATTAGCAATATCTCTACATCCTTGTACATTAAATGCACCGCTTGATACTAAATACACACCTGGTTGAGGAAGTATAAATGATACGGTGTCTTTTTGTAGCAATTTGCGTTCTTTAAACCATCCTTCACCTACACCTTGCACTATAGTGCTATCAGTACCTGGTATGTATCTAGTGTTAGCTTTGAAGTTATCACGTAACCTATATATATAAATAGGATCATTAGCTAAAGTTAGAGGTCTAAATTTATATAGAACCAAGCTAGTATCACCACAACTAAATGAATAAGGTCTAGCTCGGAAATCTTTAAATGACACATTCGTGTTTCCTTTAGAATTTAAGTCAATAATATTTTTATCAGTTAATAATATATTGTTGATATAAAGTCTGTTTAAATTGTTGTTTTTATCTCTATAAGTGAAGTAAACTGAACTATCGCTAGCATTGGTGTACTTATCCACTACAGAAGTTACAGAGTCAGTTTTGCTAGAATATACAACATTTAGCGCAGTATCTAATACTGGTTTATTTGGCCAAAAAGGTCTGGTGTAATAATCATTTTTTGTGGGAAGTGTCAGTCTTTGAACACCATAATAGAAACCAGTAATACCGCTTTGATTTACATCCGAAGCGATTAAGTTAAGTTTAACACCTATAGAACCAGTACTATCTGAAGAAAAATGACATATTCTAGAGAATGAACCTAAGTTAGATTTGTCAAAGAATTGACGGGTATTAGATTGTAATGATTGACGTTCCATATCAAATTGAGCATTCAGTTTATTGAAACAGAAGTAATCTTTATACCAAGCAGTATCTCTACATCCATCTTGATCTAATACAATACCAACTGTTTTACAACCACTATCACCTTGCATATACCAATATCTGCCTAACCAAGGTAAACCTGTCCATACCGTATTTGGTGCAGCTACAGGATATCCCTTAGAGTTACCTGCGCCTGCGAATCCATAATTAATACCTGAATCAATACCATTAGGGCATAAGAATTTGGTAGTAGAAGCTGCAGAGTCAAATGTAATCCAGTATCTTGTAGCTCCACAAGATGGTAATGTTTCTCCGAAATCGATTCTGAAAGGGAAATCTTGACCAGTGCATTGTAGTGCTTGAGCACTCATTAAGAAACCTCTAAGTGGCGGGCCACTAGGACCAGGGCTACCAGGAGATAATACTCTTTGAATATCCCAATTCATTTTACAGAATGCACGTTTGTCCCAAGATGCTCTTGGTGTACCGTGACGTAAATTGAATGTTGCTCTATCATCACAGTTGTTTACAGCATCTGTAACATCTAATACTACACTTTGACATCTATTATATGGGAAAATGGTAGGGTCAAACAAATCTGGGTTACGACCGGCAAATATGTGAATTGGAGCAACTGCAGTAGAGAAGTTACACTTATCAGGTATGGTGTTTGAATTAGACGTACACGGCAAACCGCTAGGATCTTGAAATCTCCATAGATAAGTCATTGAGTCAGAAGCATATGGATAGTTCTTATATTTACAAGTATCTTTCCAACCTGCACCATTAAAGTTTAGGTTAGGATTATCGTCATAAATAATAGTACGCATTCTGTACTTTAATGACTGATTGGTAAACTTAACGGTATCGGGTAATGCGCAGGTAAACTTGCTGCTATCGTGCAAAGTTTCTGGAGTAAATCTTCCTCTAGATGCCGAATAAGGTGAAGGTGGTATTTGATTACCAACTACCCAAGTCCTTGGAGTTTCTACTGTTTTATAGTAGCTTCTAGTTCGGGTTCCAGTTGGCTGAAGAGCGTAGCTAGCTAAAAATCCCGTTTTGTAATTTCCTACTGGTTTATAATTCTTATTAGCACAATACCTAGCTGTATCAAATACTTTGTTAAGAACATTTGCATTACAATAAGACCTAATTGTGTCAGTTGTTAGTATAGGTGACTGGGTCAACGTTACATAGTCAATTGGTGTTTGATCACAGGTTCTTCTGTTAGCCATATCTACGAAAAGTTGCCTCCTCATTGGGCGAGGAGGGTAATAGTTATTCAAAGGAAAAAATGGTGGAGGTGGCAGTAACATTGCCGCTGCTGGTCCTTTAACATATATTAAGAAACAAGTATCTTTTGTCCCACATATAGAACTAATCATTCTGAAACGTACTTGATATACGCCAGGTGCTGTAAATATGTGATCTGCATTCCAACTAAAAGCAGCTATATTATTAGGGCCAGAGTTAGGGTCACCAAAGTTCCATTCCCAATAATCAGCCGCATCTTGAGGTATTGCTTTAAAATTGTAAGAATTATTCTTAAAGCACTTTTTATCGTCGTGTGTTATTTTTAATTTAAATGGGATAACCTCTACCGTTGTAGTAGTAGTTTTAGTACAGCCCAATGCATTCACTGTAGTTAATGAAACTGTGAATATGCCCTCTTTCTTATAAACGTGTGTAGGTGAATAAGCAGTAGAAGTGGGACTACCATCTCCAAAATCCCAAGTAACTGTTTTTAACCAAGTACCTGTTGTGTCATTTATTAAGTTGAACCTATATCCTGCACTGTCACAAGGTTTAGCGGTTGTTGGAGTTTTACCTATTTGGAATACTAAATCTTTTAGTACTCTAATAGATGAAGAGAAGGATTTATTAGCTACACAACCTTTAGAATCAGTTACTTTCAATGAAATAGTAAAAACACCGGGTGCTTGAAAACTGTGATTAGGGTTTTGATTTAAACTAACTGAACCATCACCAAAGTCCCACTCATATTTTACTATTGCATTGTTTTCTATACCAGGGGTAGATTGGTCAGTAAATGCAAAATTATTTAAACCAAAATTGTCCCTAAAACACCTAATAGTTGGTGTAGGTAAAATGAAATCTGCCTTAGGAAGTGAATAAGAGGTAACTTGTGGCAGCGTTACAGAACAAGTAGTACCATCAGTAAATGTTACTTTTAGACTAGGTGTGTATTTACCCGCAGTAATATAAGTGTATTGTACTGACCCAGTAGGTAGTCCAGGCGAAGTAGCTGAATTGCCCCAATCCCATACATAACCCGCAGTGGCAACAGTTTTACCTGTACCATTTACGAATTGAGCACTAACTGTAAAAGGCGTACATCCTTCGGCACTCGAAGTCAAATTTACACTACACTGGGCATTGGCCTTCGCCCCCAATATTAATGTAAAAAGCAACCCGAGTAGAATTCGAGAGAAATTGTGTGATTTAAACATCTTGCTTTTATTAAGTTTCAAATATAATCTAATTACGTTTTTTAATCTATAATGGTGGCTTTGTTAACCGCTATTATTTTATCTATTTAACATTACCCTACCATTTAATTGCTTAACTGTAGGTTGATGTGGGAACTTATACTTTATAATGTATTGGTACACACCAGCTTCACAAGGATTACCTGTGCCTATATGTGTTCCATTCCATTTTAAGCTATTCTTTTCGCTTCTAAATACTAGTTCACCCAACTGATTGTAAATCATTAGGTTGAAATAGTCTTCGCCTTCTATGTCTATTTCCCAATTATCGTTTTTACCATCATTATTTGGGGTAAATACGTTATAGACTTTTGGCGCTTGCATTTTATGCACATATATGTGTATACCAAAAGTATCGGATAATATTCCTGACTTAGCAACTAGTTTTACGTAATATTTCCCAGTATCATAATATTTATGAATAGGAGAAACAGTTCCATTGCTGATATTCTCATCACCAAATGACCAATAATATAATTGAGTATATTGAGATGTATTTTTAAAGTAAACTATATTATCTTCTGCTATCTCATAGTCAAATGATGCAATTGGTGCCACTACTACGGTAAGATTTTTTCTAGATAAAACCTTTCCATCAAATAATACACTGAGGGTATATTGTCCTGGTTGACAATACTTATGTTGTATTTTTTGATTAATTTTATTGTAGTTACCATCGCCCCAGCTTATCTCCATAGAATTGTAATCAACATTTTGAACGATGATACTAACGTCATTACAAGCTGGAATAATTGAGTCAGATACAAGTAACACTACAGTTTCGTGTTCAGAAATAGCGTTATTCGATTTAGTTTGGTTGTTCCCATTATTATAGCTATCCAAATGTCCGTATTTATGGTAATTTGAAAACATCCTATTCACTAGCGGCCAGTTTAGGAAAGCATTATAATTTGTTCTAATTCGAATTGATCCCTTTTCAATGATTTTAGGGTAAGAGTCATAAGTTATAGTTTTGGTTGGGCTTAAAGTATCTATTTTCGATTCTATACTGTCAATTACTATGATCGGGTTTGTATTGCTGGTTTCTGTTTCTGGACTTACTTTTATTTCATTCTGAATTACGGTAGTTTCAGGTGCCTTTGAATCATTTCTATTCACATATACTGCTATGGCAACTATTGCAACAATGGAAGCAATAACACCAACACAGAGTTTCACCAATCCTATGTTGCTTAAGACATTCCAATGCGTAGAACTTGGTGCTGGAACTTGAGGAGCAATAGGTGATATACCTTGCTGCACAACGGACCAATCAGCATTTATTTGCTGTGTAGAGGTAGGTGCTTCCCAATTTTGGAAAGCTTCATTCATCATTTGGTCAATATGTTGAATATCCTTACTCATTTATTTCCACTTAGTACTTTTTGCAATTTGGCTCGCGCCTTTGCTAGTTGGCTTTTACTGGTACCTTCACTTATGTTCAGGGCATCAGCTATTTCTTTATGATTATAGCCCTCCACCACGTACATATTAAACACTGTTCTGTAGCCAGTAGGCAATTTCTGTAAAGCTTCTAATAGCTCCTGATGTGACATAACACTAACAACATCCTCAGTTTGATCGTGCAAGTGATAAGCCTCATTAACATCGTCTATGTATGGCTTTGCTTTGGTCTTTCTGTAAGCGTCTATAGCAGTGTTCACCATTATCCTTTTCATCCAACTTTCAAAACTGGATAATTGTGTGTATTGAGACAGCTTACCAAATACCTTAATAAAGCCTTCTTGCAAGATGTCTCTCGCTTCGTCAGAATCTTTGGTATATCTTAGGCAAACACTAAACATCTTACTATAATACTTTTCGAACAAAATTTTTTGCGCCTTAGCATCGCCTTTCAAGCAGGCGCCCACCAGAATTTCATCTTCTTCTGAAGTGGAATGGGGCATATTATTTTGTTGTTTGTGCAATTAACGTGACGATACGTGGTTGGGTTGCCTACCTGCAAATAGATTCTGGCGAAAAATATAGTTGTATTTTATACAATAATACTAAGCTATAGTTTATGGGTACTTATTTTTGGAATTGTATTTAAGAATAATGAAAAAAATATTAATTGCAAATCGTGGTGAAATCGCATTAAGAATAATGTATTCTATTAAGGAAATGGGCATAATTACCGTTGCTGTATATAGTGATGCAGACAGAGATGCACCCTTTGTAAGATTTGCTGACGAAGCTTACCATATTGGACCAGCACCAAGTAGCCAATCGTATTTGTTAGGTGATAAAATAATAAAAATAGCAAAAGATAACGGTGTAGATGGAATACATCCAGGTTATGGTTTTTTATCAGAAAATGCAGTTTTTGCTCAGGCTGTAACTGATGCCGGAATTACATTTATAGGACCAAACCCAGATGCAATAATGATGATGGGCAACAAACTAGCAGCTAAAGAGGCTGCAAGAAGATATGATGTACCAATGCTGCCAGGTAGTGCTGCTGCTGTAACTAGTGCCGCCGAAGCCATAGAAATTGCAAAAACAATTGATTTCCCAATCCTAATAAAGGCTGCTGCTGGTGGCGGTGGTAAGGGAATGCGTGTAGTGGAAAATATAGAGGAATTGCCTGAGCAAATGGAACGTGCGGTCAGCGAGGCACTATCATCATTTAATGACGGATCTGTATTTATAGAGAAATATGTAGGCTCCCCCAGACATATTGAGGTACAAGTACTAAGTGATACTCATAATAATCATTTATATCTATTTGAGCGTGAATGTAGCATACAGAGAAGGCACCAAAAAGTAATAGAAGAAGCGCCTAGTTGTATATTGAATCTTGAACAAAGAAAAAGTATAGGAGAGTCAGCTACTCGAATTGCAAGAGCTTGTGGATATGTTGGCGCAGGTACAGTTGAATTTCTATTAGATGAAAGTGGCAAATACTATTTCTTAGAAATGAACACTCGACTACAAGTAGAGCACCCAGTTACAGAAATGATAACTGGACTAGACCTAGTAAAGGAACAAGTGAAAATAGCTAGAGGTGAGGAATTAAGCTTCAAACAAGATGATCTGACTATAAATGGTCACGCTATAGAACTGAGGATTTACGCAGAGGATCCAAATAATAATTTTTTACCAGATATTGGAACATTAAAAACTTATCGTACACCATCTGGACCAGGTATTAGAGTTGATTCAGGATTTGAAGAGGGAATGACCATACCTGTCTATTACGACCCTATGATAGCCAAGCTAGTAGTTCACGCCGCTACCAGAACTGAGGCCATAGCTAAAATGATTCGCGCTATAGATGATTATAAAATAGAAGGCATTAAGAATACACTAAGTTTTGGCAAATATGTAATGGAACATAGTGCTTTTAGCAGTGGTGACTTTGATACCCATTTTGTAAAGCACTATTTTAGTGCAGATAAGCTAAAGCAAAAACTAAATGATGATGAAGCTATAGTGGCTAGCATTGCCAGTTTATTAAAATTAAATACTACTACAACTCAAGTTATTCCTCAGCAAATGAATATGGAAACTAAAACTACAAACTGGAGAAATAGGTTGAAAGATTAGTTTTAGATAAAAGTTAACACTATGAAAAAATGCCCCTTAACTAAGCTAGCTAAGGGGCATTTCTATAATGTGAGATTAGTGGAAAGTTGAAGCTACCTAACTATGGTTAATTCTTTAATTATATTTTTAGCACCAGCATATACGTCTATCACCCATAATACATAGTGCGCATCTACACAAATGGTTCTATTTACTTTAGGGTCAACATATAAATCACCTAGCATTGCCTCCCAGTTACCATCAAATGCCAAACCAATTAATCGACCTTCGCCATCCATAACTGGGCTACCACTGTTACCACCAGTAATGTCATTATTGGTTAAGAAACATATATGTAATGAATCATTATCATCATACCCACCCCATTTCTTTTCCTTTAGTAAATCTAATATTTTAACTGGAGTATTAAATTCTTCCTCTTCTTTATTAGACTTTTCTAATATACCCACGTGCGTAGTGTAAGATTTATATGATGCTCCATCAAATGGAAAATAAGGTTTAACAGAACCATAAGTAAATCTCAAGGTGCTGTTAGCATTTGGGTAGTACACTTTAGTGTTTTTCCATTCGCGAAGACCTTCCATATATAGCTTCACATTTTCAGATAAAATAGTTGCGCTGTTTGTACTTTCTTCACTTCTTAGGCTAGAGATATAAAATTCAATTGCTTGCAGAGTAAATTGAAATAGTGGGTCAGCTTCTAGTTTTTTCACATCTGTCTTTTTCATCCACTTAGCAAATTTGACACTGTCTAAAAGAAATGAATTTTTATAGATATTTTCTACAAATAGATTTGCAGCTTCCATATTGCTTTTACCTTTATAGGTATCGGCAATCTTTTGTATATATTGGGGCCTATTGCTAGCATCTGTTTTGTCTAAGAATCTAGTTAAGATTGCTTTGAATGACTTTTTGTCTGATGCAAACTCAGCCTTCCTAACAAACTCACCAGCAGAAATACCAGTAGCAGCAAATGAAGCCTTAATTGCATTTTTATCTTTTATTTCTTTAGCTCCATTATAGAATTGGAATAGCTTAAAACCATAAGCAGGCGTAGTTTGAAATATGCCGTATATGGTATATGAATTTGCAGGTTCTAGTTTTTGTTTTATTGCAGTTGCATTCTTTATATTTTTCAACACGCTGCCATACTTTACTTCTCTAGCTTTATTTTCTGTAACCCAAGCTTGAAACTTCTCTTCCTCTTTCTTCTTTAATCCTACTAAGTCTTTTCTAATTAATAATCTTTGTTGACCTTGATAATATTTATAGGTATTCATACCACTAGCATAGTCGCTCGCTACAGTCAATGCTAAGGCCCTATCATTGTCCATTGCATCTTTTAGAATGCCAAGTTTTATACCGAATGCATCTATTACTGCTGGATTTACATAGTCTTTGTTAAATTCAATTTGATCGCTAGTTAAGTATCTATCAGTATTACCTGGGTAGCCCATTATCATAGAGAAATCATCATCTTTTTGCTTTTTCAATGAAATTGGCAAATAGTGAAGCGGTTTATAGGGAACATTTTCTGTACTATAGTCTGCTGGCTTATTGTCTTTTCCTACATATATTCTGAATATTGAAAAATCACCTGTGTGTCTTGGCCACATCCAATTATCTACGTCGCCACCAAACTTACCTACAGAACTTGGGGGAACACCTACCAACCTCACATCTCTAAAAGTTTCATATACCAAAAGGTACTGTTCATTACCTTCAAAATAATCAGCTATTTCTATCGAATAGTTAGGATCTGTTTTAGCAGCAGTGATAATGGAATCTCTAAGGGACTTATCTGCACCAATTCGAAGTGATTCTGGCATTTTATTAAGTGCCTGAAATTTTTCAGTTACATTTTCCATATACACCAACCTAGACACAGCCAGGTCGGGAATTCTTATTTCTTGTGTTTGATTATAAGCCCAAAATCCATCTTTTAGATAATCATTTGTTGTGGTACTTTGACCGGCTACACTCTCATAACCACAATGGTGGTTGGTAAACACTAGACCCTCTGCACTAACTATTTCTGCTGTACAGAAACCGCTACCCATTCTTAAAATGGCATCCTTTAGACTGGCTTTATTTATGTTATATATATCATCGGCGGACAACTTTAGACCCAATTTTTGGGCATTTGCTTGAGATTGTTGCTTGATGTAAAGTGGAAGCCACATACCTTCATCAGGTCTCGGTGGATTTGAAGTAGATGCAGTAATTGCAGAAGATAGAAATAAGATGCTGCTAAATAGTGCAGCTATTCGCTTAATGAACATACAGTTCTAGTAACGGTTATTGTGTTAAAGTGCAAATCTAATTGAATTGACTAATTAAAGCTACCAAATAGTACCAACAGGTTAAAACTTTATCATTTACTAATTATAGATATTTGTAAATTACTATGAATGATTTAGAACTACCTATTTATACACTTTCGCAATTAGCATTAAGGAATGGGCAAGATAAGCCTGAGATATGGGTAGCCTTTAGGGGGCAGATTTATGACGTAACTGTTAGTCGCCTGTGGAGGAATGGTATGCATTATGAGCATTGGGCTGGGCAAGACTTAACTGATGAGCTAAGTTTAGCACCACATACTTCGTTTGTTTTTGATAAGTTTGAGGTAATAGGTCTATTGAAAATATAAATATCTACTACATATATAGATTCACCACCAGCCAATCTGCAATTACCTTTTTACTAAATTTATTTTTCTTAATTAGGTATAGATGTGTCTTGTTATCTGTTACAGTAGCTATGGTTGTCGTTTGTAAATTACGATTTTCCTTTTGATTTGTTGCTTTGGCTATCAAACTTCCGTCTTTAGCGTAAAAATATATAACCGGTTTAAATCCCCAATCGGTATTTTCTTTTTTTTGTAAACACGTGCCTATTAATATATTGTCTTGGTAAATGCTGTACTTTTTTACTACTACTGTAGCCGACCTGTTACGAACATAACTGTCGTTTAAATTTGTATTTGGTCCACCTTGGTTAACTTTTGGTGGTGGTGTAGTTTGTATTGGTACATTTGGATTCTGATTGGTACCCATATTTCCTCCAGTTCCATTACTTATGGGAACGTTGTTTGGATTACCACCAGAAGTAGGAGCATTTGTATTGCTATTATTGGGCTGTGACTGATTATTATTTATATTATTATTCCTATCTAAATTAGAATTAGAGCCATTTGGTGAATACCCAGTATTTGGATTCGTTGAGTTAATGTTATTAGGGTTACCATTATTTTGTCCTCCATTTAACTGCCTATTGCTAGGTGTTGAGTTATAATTTTTAGGGGTGTTACTATTATTAGGGTTTGGCGTAGAGTCTGGCTGGGGCGTTTTATTAGGAATTGGATTAATGGGAATGGTTGGATTATTATCTTGTATATTTTGTTTATTTTTTTCTTGATTCTCCTTTAGTTTTTGTTCCTCTTTTTCATCTCTTATGGGTTGACCATCTTTACCTATCGCATACTTATCTATAAACTTTTGCACGTTGGCTAGGTTCAATCCATTGGCTGTCATCAAGTCCCAATTAGTGATATACCGCCATTTTGGAATGCCAATAGTTACTGGCACAGAAACTTTTTTATTGATGGTTTGGAAATTAAATACCCACATATTCTCTTGTGCCTTAGAGTCTATGAATATCATAGTATTGCTTACCTCGTTGTTTCTAGCAAAAGCTGACGCATTAAAAGAATTTATTCCGCCGTCTTCCCTAAATACACAGTATGGAGCGCCACTTTTAAATATCGTGTCTAAGCTCAGTTCGTAATCGCCCTTTTTTCTGCTGGCTTCCTTTGCCTCTTTATGTTTACGTTGCTGTCTGCTAATTTTTTGAGCATTACTTTGCCCACTGTATAACAAAATAATGGACAAAACTGAGGCAAGTAGTAATCTCATAGTCTAAATCTTTATTAAGTCTTAGACAATTAAGACATTCTTAATGTTGTATTAAAAGAATGTAATAGTCTAGAAAGAACCTAATGCCTTAAATTCCTCTCTACGAATTGCAATATTTTCAGGGCTTAATTGTAACAATCGTTCAGTTCCAAATTTCTCCACGCAATAGCTCGCAGTAACTGAACCTGCTATAACAGCTTGCTTCATTGTTTCGAAATCAATATTGTCTTTAGATGCTATGTATCCCATAAATCCGCCTGCAAATGAGTCACCAGCGCCAGTTGGGTCAAAGACTTCCTCTAGTGGCAAGCCTGGGGCAGAGAATACTTTGTCATCATAAAATAGTAAAGCACCGTGCTCTCCTTTTTTTATAATAAGATACTTAGGGCCCATTTCTCTGATTATTTTAGATGCTTTCATTAAACTGTACGTGCCACTTAACTGTCTAGCTTCTTCATCATTCACAATGAGTATGTCAACTAAACTTAGCGTGTGCTTTAGATCATCTAGTGCTATCTCCATCCAAAAATTCATAGTATCCATTGCTATCAGCTTTGGTCTAATAGTCATTTGCTTTATCACAGAACTTTGTACCGATGGGCTTAAATTACCCAAAAGTAGATAGTCAACATCGGTATATGGTGTTGGTAATATTGGGTTAAAATCTGCCAATACATTTAACTCAGTTATTAATGTATCTCTGCTGTTCATATCGTTATGGTACTTCCCACTCCAGAAGAAACTCTTTTGGTCAAGTTTTTTCTCAACACCAGCCAGATCAATGTTTCTTCCTGTTAGTTCAGCAAGAAAATTTTCGTCAAAATCATTTCCAATTACTGACACAATTTTTACAGCCACATTATATAATGCAGCACTTATAGCTATGTAGCTAGCAGCACCACCAATTATTTTGTCTGTTTTTCCAAATGGAGTTTCTATGGCGTCAAAAGCCATACTTCCAACCACTAATAAATTGTTAAAACTTGTTTCAATACTTGACATAATGCATTATTTGATTGGGCAAAAGTAATCCTAAGACAATAATATAGAATTGATAATTCATTTAAAAATGTAAGAAGTTTAAAGATAACAATTAACTGCACAATTTTTGAATAAAAGTAGTAAATTACAATTACAGAACCAACCCGAAGTTTAATATTTTGAAGAAGTTTTTGATACTGATATTACTACTAACTATAAGTAGCAAATCATTTAGCAATACCATACTTATACCTATGGATGAAGATCAAAAAAATCATCTAAAGGCTTACGGTTTGGTATATTGGGGTCTAGCTAAGGGAATTACGTTTGACTGGCTTTTAAATTATAGAGGAGGAAGCTTTAGCTGTGCATCTATTCAAGCTATAGAGAAGGAATGCATACTAAAGGGAGTAACCTATAAGATTATTGCCGATGCGCAATATGAAAGAATAAAAAATGAAATATTGGTTCCGGAAACCAATATGGATGTAGTTAAATTAGAAAAAACTCCTAAAATAGCTGTTTACTCCCCTAGGTCTAAACAACCTTGGGACGATGCAGTAACTATGGTTTTAACCTATGCCGAAATACCCTATGACACCATTTATGATGATGAGGTGATGAAGGGAAAACTACTTACATATGATTGGCTGCACTTGCATCACGAGGACTTTACTGGCCAACAGGGGAAGTTTTGGAGTAGCTATAGAAATGCAGCTTGGTATCAGGCTGAAGAAAAAGAGAATAGAAATTGTGCTAACAGGTGGGGATTTAAGAAAGTAAGTAAACTAAAACTGGCAGTAGCTAATAAAATTCAAGAGTTTGTTGCGGGGGGCGGTTACCTATTTGCGATGTGTAGTGCTACCGATACTTACGACATTACTTTAGCAGCTGACAATACTGACATTTGCGATGTAATGTTTGATGGTGATGGAATTGATAAAAATTGTAATTCAAAACTGCATTATGACAATTGCTTCGCCTTTACAGACTTTAAGGTATCGCTAAATGCTTATGAATATGAGTTCAGTACTATAGATGTACCTCAATTTAGAGAAATTACTGAGGAAAATGATTTATTTACCCTATTTGAGTTTTCAGCAAAATCTGACCCAGTGCCTACTATGTTAACTCAAAATCATACCAGATTAATCAAAGGATTTATGGGACAAACTACTGCATTTAAAAAGCAGCACATTAAGCCTGGTGTTTTAGTAATGGGTGAAAATAGAGCACTTAATGAGGCGAGATTTATACACGGAACTACAGGAAAAGGAATGTGGACGTTCTATGGTGGACACGATCCTGAAGATTATCAACATATAGTGGGTGAGCCACCTACCGATATGAATTTGCACCCTAATAGTCCTGGCTATAGGTTAATATTAAATAATGTATTGTTTCCAGCTGCTAAAAAACAAAAACGTAAAACTTAAACCCAGTTTTGCTTAGGCAATTGGTTTAAATGTTCTAATACTTCATCTGGCACTAGTGCGCTTACGTCTCCTCCAAATTTAAAAACCTCTCTAACTATGCTACTCGTTAGGCCAGCATAATCATTGTGGCTTATAAAAAAAACGGTCTCAATGTCACTGGCCAATTTATTATTTGTCATAGCAATGCTACGCTCATAGTCAAAGTCAGTTCCCGACCTCAGGCCTCTAGCCAAATATTTTGCACCTAGTCTTTGGCATAATGACACCGTTAATTCGTGGTATCCAATTACTTCAATTCCAACCCTTCCTTTAAATATAGTTTGAATAATTTCTTTACGAGTGTCAAAGTTTAGCAAGTACTGTTTACTGGTATTATTACCTATGGCAATGTATAATTTATCGAAAAGCTGAGACGCTCGTTCTATTATATTTTGATGGCCACGGGTAATTGGGTCAAAAGATCCAGGAAAAACTGCTATTCGCTCCATATCACAAAAGTAATTCTAATGCCTTAATATTAATAGCCAATATATTTGTGGTTGCATTTACGCCCAACTATTGAGTAAAAAGATAACTACAAGCATCATATTGCTCGTTTCCCTTAACGTGCTGATAAAGCCTATTTGGTTACTTATTATAGAACGTGGGGTGCAAAATGCAGTAGGCAATGCAGCATATGGTTTATATTTTGTTGCATTTTCTATTACCTACTATTTACAAATTATATTAGATCCAGGTATTCACACTTACAATCAAAAGAATTTAGTAAAGGACCCTAACTTGTTTAGAGTACAATTGGCAAATCTTCTCCCTATAAAATTGATATTAAGTTTGGTATATGGGGTTGCAACTTGGATATTAGCCATTTTTATTGGTCAAGACAATCAAGTCGTTTTATTTTGGCTGATATTTTACCAAATCAGCATTTCTGCTCTGCTCTATTTCAGGTCTAATATTTCAGGTCTCCAATACTATAACGTAGATAGCATTTTCAGTGTAGTTGATAGGCTTATAATGATTATAGCTGGTTGTTACCTATTATTTACTGTGACTGGAAAAGCAGAGTTAAGTATAGAAAGTTTTGCTATGACACAAGCCTTAGCAACAGGGTTTACATCCTTTTTAGCATTTGGATATCTAAAATTTAATAAAAATTTACCGGCTCCACTATCTATCACCAATACTAGTAAGACTAAATTACAGTCCTTATTGCAACTAAGTTACCCGTATGCATTACTAGGTATATTAATGACTTTATACACCAGAATAGACGGAGTGATGATAGAAAGATATGCTGAAAATGGTGCAGAGCAAACAGGTATATATGCTGCAGGGTTCAGGCTATTAGATGCCGCCGTAATGCTGCCGTACTTAGTTAGTCAAATATTGCTGCCTGCCATAACAGATTTACTTCATCAGCGAAAAAATGCTCGTCAAATTGTATATCAGGCTTTTTCGTTGTTAGTTTGCTGTGGTATTTGGGTATGTCTAGCTAGTTACAATAATAGGTTTGAGTTGGTAAATCTATTTAACCCAAGCGTGGGTAGATATGGAGCTGAAGTGTTTGGTATTTTAATGTTTACATTCATTGCACATACTGTAACTTATGTATTCGGTACATTACTTACAGCTGCAGGGGAATTAAAGTATCTAAACATCAGCAGCGCAATAGGTTTGGCTTTAAATATATTGGTCAATCTAGTTTTAATTCCTCAGTACGGAGCTTTAGGTGCCGTAGCAGCAACTCTCTGCACACAAAGCTTCATTGCTTTGTCTCAATTGATCTATGCCCATCGCAAGCTAAAAATTAGTTATGATTTAACAGTATTTATTAAACTCATATTTTTAGGTCTTATCACACAATTATTGTATAGATACTTACCTATGTATGATTTAACTTTGCCCGTCCGTATCGCCATTATTACTGGGATCAGTATTATATTAGCTGTCGTGCTTCAAATTATTAATATTGGTCAAATAAAGGCAAGTTTTAAGCGTTAAATAAGGTACCACTTTACGTAAATATATGATTCAAGAGAAGTCGCAAGAGGCGAACTTAAATTTCACGGTAGTATTAGACTTTGTAAATAAGTATAGGTGGATAATATTAGCCGCTATAGGATTAGCCATTATAGCGAGTATTATATTTTCTAGTTCATTTTTCATTATCCCCCTCTATAAATCATCGGTAATACTGTATCCTAGTACAACCAACTCCATTTCGCACGCCATATTAAGTACTGGGTCATTTGAAAAACAAGATGTACTTGCATTTGGTGAGGAAGAGGAGGCAGAACAGTTGCTACAATTGTTGCAAAGTGATGAAATAACAGAAAAAGTAATAAAAAAATATAGATTAAAGGATCACTATGGGTTCGATGCTGACACCAGATATTTAGAGACCAAATTAGGTCAGAAATTTCGCAAAAGGGTCAATTACAAAAGGACGGAGTATATGTCTATAGAAATAAGTGTATTAGACCAAGACCCAGTAATTGCAGCAAATATGGCAAATGACATTTTGCACCTGCTAGATAGTGCAAAGTACAACATACAGAGTACCCGTGCCAAAGAGGCCCTAGTAATAGTAGAAGAAACCTACAATCAAAAATTAGCCTCGATTAATCTGATGGTAGATAGTTTACAGGTATTGGGAGAAATGGGTGTACCTCCATTTTCATTACAATCATCTGGCGTTGAGTCTGAATATTACAGTGCATTAGCTAGAGGTTCAGGAAAAAATATGACTGAACTAAAACGAGTATTTGAACTTAGAAGTAAATATAGCCCAGTTCAAAAATCATTTTTAGACAAAATTGAGTACGAGAATAGGGAATTATCTTTACTTAAGAACAAACTGGAAGAAGCTAAAACAGATGCTGAAAAATTTCTAAGGGCGACATTCACCGTAAATACTGCTAAACCTTCAGAAATAAAAGAGTACCCTAGAAGATCTATAATAGTCTTGATTTCTGCACTTGCTACCTTTGCTATGAGTATATTGGTTCTGGCTGCATATGATAACTATAATAGGTTCATAGATAAGCGCCACAAGGCTACCAAGATTACGAATACTTACGTAACTAATGATACCCGATCAGAATCATACGTTAAGTTATAAGGTTAAGGGAATCATTTGGCCGCTTATGGTCATTATAGCCTTTATATTAGCAAATGTTGTTTGCATTGCTTATGACCAATGGGCTATTTCATTGGTGCCTGCAGCCATTATCATTTTCTTATTCATATTTGTATATCCCGATAAGGCACTTTTGGTATTAGCATTTTGCACGCCATTTAGTCGACAAATAGAATTGGCAGATATGGGACTGGGAATAAGTTTACCCAGTGAGCCAATCCTTATCGTGTTTCTAATGCTATTCTGGCTAAGACTGGTAATAACTGGACAATTCGATTTACAGATTAGTAAGCATCCTATTACGATTATACTTTTCACACAGACATTATGGGTATTAGTCACTTCGTTAAGTAGTACAATGCCGCTAGTCAGCATTAAATTCTTTATCAGTAGGCTATGGTTTATTACCTCATTCTATCTCATTGGTTCGTACTATTATAAAAAGCCATCATTTATATTGGCATTTGTTATGGCATTTGTGGTTTCTATGTTGTTCCCTATTGGCTATGCTTGGTCTAGGCACGTTAATCATAACTTTAATCAAGCCTACAGTTCTAAGGCATTGGTACCTTATTTCAGCGACCACGGTATTTATGCAGTCGTATTAACTATGTTTATTCCATTTTTAGCCATTATAGCTTTTTATGGTGGCCGACTTCATAAAAATAACCTATATAGAATATTTGCTGCCACCCTGTTGGGGATATTCTTACTTGCATTAGTTTGGTCTTATACCAGAGCTGCTTGGATTGGAATGGCCTGTGCTACTATATTATTCATAATACTTAGACTTAAAATTAAGTTTAGGCAAGTCGTATTTATGTTGTTGTTTGCCCTGGTAGGTTTAGCATTCTTGCAGAATACAATTTATGAAAAGCTAAGGGAGAATAAGACAGTGTCTCAGTCTAAGAAAGATGACGTAAATAAAGTACTAAAAAGTGTAACTAACATAAGTACAGATGCTAGTAATACAGAACGTATAAACAGATGGAAATCTGCTTTCAGAATGTGGAAAGAAAAACCGATATTAGGTTGGGGTCCTGGCACTTATATGTTTCAATATGCTTCCTACCAACTTAGTTCAGAAATGACCATTATTAGCACACGTGGAGGTAATCTTGGCAATGCGCATAGTGAATATATCGGTCCTCTAGTAGAGCAAGGCGTGTTAGGCTGCCTATTTATGGTATTGCTTCTGTTTGTAATGCTGTATTACGGTATGAAACTAGTTTACTCTGATTTACCTGATGAATTTAGGTACCTAGCAATGGCAGCATTACTTGGGTTGACTACCTATTTTATTCACGGATTTTTAAACAACTATCTAGACGTAGATAAAGCAGCTAGTCCGTTCTATGCATTATTGGGTATGTTATGCGCTATAGACATTCAGTATAAAGGAAGTAAAGGGCTATTAAATTAATTGTGTTGGGGATTTCTAGGAAAATTACTTAGCAAATGGTATTGACCTCCCTTCCTACGTAATACTTCCCTCCAAATTAGGTCTTGATCAATATGAAATACTTCGTCAGAATTTGTAGAGGTGACTATCCAACTTTTTTCTATCATTTCACCTTGCAACTGTTCTATTCCCCAACCACTGTAGCCTAAGAAGAACTTATAGTCTTCTGCGACTATGTTATTATTCACGATTTCGTCTTTTAGAGCTTCAAAATCACCACCCCACCATATATCTGCATTAATGTTTCGGCTGCCCTCATATAATGCATAAGTGCTTTTATATATAAAATGAAGCGAATCCTTCTTAACAGGTCCACCCAAAAATAATGGAATCTGAAGGTTGGTCTTTAAATCAATCACGTCAGTTAGGTTTAGGTGAACGGACTTATTCAAAATAAATCCAATAACACCTTCTGTTTCATCCCAAGCTGTAATGTATATAACAGACCTGCTGAAATTATCGTCAGCCATAAATGGCTCAGATATTAACAATTTTCCCAAACCGGGAGCTTCATCATTAACCCATAGTCCTATATTATCACTCATAACATTAAGTAGTATATATATGTAAATACGAATTTTATAGAAATAAGTATGTAATGAAACAAAAAAAAATAAAAAAACCGCTGATCAAATTAATGACCAGCGGCATATAGATTAAAATATTAAATTAAAACTTATTTAACTACTGTGAATTTACCAGAAGCAGCACCATTCACTTGAATGAAGTACATACCGTTGTTTAAATTTTCAGTGTTGATGTTGATTTGGTTAGAACCACCGTTGAATGAAGCATTTGCTACGTTAGCTACTACTTTACCAGTGATATCTAAAACTTTAACATCAAGTTGTTTAGTAACATCAGTTGAAAACTGGAATGTTGTTTGATTAGCCGCAGGGTTAGGATAAATCGAAACTTCCGTAACTGGTCTAGCAATAGCAGTAATGTTAACAAAAGTACGAGCTTTACCTTCTTTATATTCAGTGTTGATTGGATCAAAGTTCACCCATTTCTCATTAAACCAGTTTCTGTTAGGATCAACTGCACCGCGGTAAGTTACAGATGTAAAGAAAGCATCAGTCAATAAATTGTTAGTGAATAAACCACCAGAAGCTAAAGGACTATTTGATTTAGGTGTAACATTTGGCTTAGAAGCATTAAATGGATCAGTCAAACCAGCATCAGCTACTTCATCAATTTTAGTATTGTTATTAGCAGCAAAATATGTCATTGGATTCAATGTACCTCTTACACCAATTGTGTCAAAATAAGTATTCATTTTGCCAGCAGCAGGATATGATTGAGTAATGTTATTTGCGAAAATTAAACCACCAGGAGCGTTAGCTTGTGCAGCCGCACCTGTACCGTCAATTTGAACACCTGTTCTCCAACCCATAAATAATGAGTTAAATATTCTTAATGAGTTGTTACGACGTAGGTGACCAGCGCGACCAAAAAGTGAATTGATTGGTGTAGATGAATTCTGCATTGGACCTACCATTGTTATATTACTAAATACACCACTAGTGAACGGCGTAGCACCTGTTCCTGTACCATCATTATCAACTTCGAAACCATTTGATTGACTCGCATCTGCAATATTTGGGTTACGGATTGCAACACCAAATTGAACTTTACCACTGTAACCAAAGTCAACATCAAAATCATCATCTACACCATTGTAAGCGATAAGATATTTCAAATTGTTAGTACCACCAAACCACTCATAAGAATCATCACCACCGTATGATACTTGAATGTGGTCGATACGAGTGCCGTTACCAACACCACCCATTGTTAAGCTGTTAACTTCACGGTTTGGAGCAAATGGGAAACCTGCAAACTCAATACGTGCATACGCTAAGCTACCAGAATTATGGTTAGCCTCAGAACCACCCCATTGTTGGTCAGTTGGAGAACTTGGATCTTCTAATACACCACCTTCATATTTAGTGCCAGGAGCTTGGTTGAAAGGAGCTTTACCAAAAATGATAATTCCACCCCAGTCACCAATTTGACGTTTACCTTTAGCTTTTAATGAAGTGAAGATGATAGGATCATCTACTTTACCTACAGCATTAATTTTACCCTCACGAGAGATAATTAATACACCACGTTGATTGGCAGCAGTATCACCTACGATAAGTGTACCTGCTTCAATAGTTAATGTTGCATTACCTTTAACAGTAGTAATACCAGTGATCATATAAACTGAGTCACGGTAAAATGTTTTGTCTTTAGTAATGTAGTTAAATTTCGCAGTACGACTTCCAATTACGCTTAAGTAAGTTGGATTGAAGTCCTGAGCTACAGCAGTCTGAACTGTCAGCGCTGCAATTGCAATTAGTAATGCTCTTTTCATTTATTTGGAATGATTTAAATTTCCTTTGGCAAAGGTAAAAATACTACTTAAGGGTTAATGTTAAGAAATTGTTAACACTATGTTACGTAAAGGTATTTACTTAATATTTCTTTATAATTTTCGTTAAAATATCCTATATGCAACACCGAAGGACACTATTCTCGGCATTTTATATCTAAACATTTCATTACTGTTTGCATTGTCAAACTTCCCGTATGTAGATTTCTCATTTGTTTTATTTTGGAAGTAAACTAGGTCATTTGCTAACAAATCATTCAAACCAACCTTAACAGAAAGTTTATTTTCTTTTAAGAAACCATAACTCACTTGCGCATCAACTATGTTCCTTCCTTTTTCAAATATGTCTCCAAATACTTTTGTTCCTACACTAAAAATTCTATTTCCAATTCTATTGTATGATAGTGTTGCTGTCAATCTGGTATCAGCTGATACAAATTGAAGTCCAACATTCACAATAAATGGAGACTGACCTTGAAGAGGACGATCTTGCTTAAATACTTTATTTGAGTCTATTTGAGCTACAGTAACATTAGACAACATATAGGCAGTATTACCAAAAACGGTAAGTGTATTTAAGCTATCTCTACCAAATATATTCTTTCTAAACTCAATTTCTGCCCCAGTTAGTGATGCAGACTGTGGGTTAAAATATTCTCTTCTTAAGTTACCTACACTAATTTCATTACCTAATACTTGTTCAATTGGATTTGTAAAATCTTTATGGAATACGGCACCAGAAATGGTTTCACCACTTCTAGGATATATCTCATAACGTACGTCAAAGTTCCAAATGCTGGTTCTAAGCAAATTAGGATTTCCTGATATTAAGCTAAATGTATTAAAGTCATAGAACGCAAAACCAGCTAATTCTCTAAATTCTGGTCTGGCTAAGCTTCTGAAAGCTGAAGCCCTAAAGTTTTGTTTTTTATTAATTCTATAGGTAAGATTCAAACTCGGTAGGAAATCGTTGTTCGTAGTATCTATAATAAATGGATCATTTCCTTTACCAAATGTATTAATCTTTTGATTATAGCTCTCAAACCTAACACCAAATACTGCTCTGATTCTTTCTTGCTTTACATCAAACATAAAGTAGCCTGAATTTAATTTGCTGGCAGCAGAATAGTTGGACGTATTATTGGTAATGTCATCTAAGATAAAACCATCTTTACTAAAGTTCGTGCCTCTGAAAATAGAATCTAACCCGAAGTTCAAGATGTTCGTTGGATTAGGCATAGGTTGATTACCTAATTTAAAGCCCAATAATCTTGCATTAAATGCTCTGTCTCTATCTTGTTTATAAACTCCAAATTTAATTGAGCCAGACTCATTTAAAAATTTTCCAAAAGCTTTTCCTGCATTTCCACCAAAGCCACCAGTTGTCTTACCAGTATTAACATCAGTTGTTGGAATAAACGCAGAACCAGGAATGGTCATATTGGCACCTCCACTATATATATTTTCAGTTAAATCTGTATAAAATATTGCTGATTCTTCGTTTACATTTTGCCCAATACTAGAGCCAAAAGGAGTTGTAAAATCTCCAATTGCTCTTGCAAAGCCTAAGTTTCTAAAGAATGGTACCTCTCTTGTTAATGAACCATAACTTAAGTTGTAGTTGACAACCATTTTAGACTTTTCTAAAAAATGCTCACCGCCCAATTGGCTAAATGTTAATCTGTTTTGAGTCCACTGGTAAGCAAAATTTAAGTCTTGAGAACCATTAATGATATTTTGACCCTGTCTCAATGTAGTTTGATTTTCTGCATTCTGGCTAAGCGTATTTTTAAAGTAGAATTTGGTATTTCTATTTAGCTTATAGGTGATGTTAGCTAAGCCACCTAATGAGTAAGTACTGGTTGAAGTTGTATCAGTTAAATCTAATTCCCTTGCGCTGCTACTTGCTACATCACTATACCAATATCTTTTTACAAAACTATTTTTTCTAATATTATTATAGTCAATCGAGAATACTATGCCTAATTGGTTAGTACTTGTACCACTATCAGATTTACGTAAGTAAATCGGAGCACCAACACTAAATTGAAAATTACCATTCGGCAGTGCATTGGACTTTTCTATCAACCAACCTTTTGAACCAATTACACGACCAGCATCGGCTTGTTGATTTTTGTTTAGTTTAACAAAAAAGTCCTTATAATCTGCTGGAACTATAGATGGAATACTTCTAGTGCCATCATCTCTGCCTAAATAGTCAGTCTTTCCACCCTCATATCCGTAAAATGTTTGGCCTGTAGTCAAATTATTATATGAGCCACTGACACCGACATTAACAAATAGTTTATCTGGAACATCTTTGGTATTTAATTGAATTAAACCACCTGAGAAATCGCCAGGAAGATCTGGTGAAGCCGTTTTCAAAATGATAATGTTGTCTAACATATTACTTGGAATCATATCAAAACTAAATGCTCTCCGCTCTGCCTCTGTACTTGGTAATGGTGAACCATTTATCATAGCACCGTTATATCTATCGTTCAATCCACGAATAATGGCGAACTTATTATCTTGTATAGTTGCGCCAGTCACACGCTTTAGGGCATCGCCACTACTTCTGTCTGGTAAGGCTTTAATTTGTTGAGAAGAAATAGCGTTACCAACTACGGGTAGTGTTTTTACAGTTTCTATAAGAGCAACTGTAGTATTACCTTGCTTTTTAACACCTCTAACTTCTATTACTTGACCTGCAGCAAATACGCTAAAGTCAATTTCAACTACTGCTTTATCTTTTATTACAACCATTTCCTTACGTAGTGGTTGGTAACCAACATAGTTTACCAATATGGTATAGGTACCTGCTGGTATGTCGAGTATTTTATATTTACCCTCATAGTCGACTCTTGCGCCTTTTTTTAAACCTTCTATTTTGACTATGGCGCCTTCCATAAAGTCATTAGAATTTCCGTCAATGACACGTCCCTGCAATTGACCAACAGGGCCCTCTTGGGCAAATGTTGTAACAAATGAGAAACAAATAAGAAGTAGGGGTAGGATAAGTTTACGTGAATGTGTTAACATTATTTTGCTAATAGATTCGCAAATTTATCTTGTTGTTTCAATTTAGATTTGGTATCTAATGTTACCATTTTGTTAAGTTGTTAGAATTTGCACATATACAAAATAGTACTTGACAAAGTATTGAACCAGAAGTCTATCGAATTAACAACATTTTAATTTATTTTGATATTTACATTAAGTTTAATATAAATTAATCTAAATTTTTATAAAACAATATTATGTATTAGCTTCATTTATACGTATGATAATGGTTAATTTTCGCCAATAAAATGTTTCAAAGTCTTATACATTAATAAATGTTTGCAAAAACTTTTGGTAGTGCTGTTGTTGGTGTAGATGCCAAAACCATAACTGTCGAAATTCAAATACTTGAAGGTACACCTACGGTAAATATAGTTGGACTACCAGATAATGCTGTTAAAGAAGCTACGTTAAGAATAGAATCTGCATTGCGAAGCAGTGGATTTAAATCTACCAGAAGGCGGGCTATCATTAATATGGCCCCTGCCGATATGCGTAAGGAGGGCTCTGCCTTTGATTTAACTCTTGCCATTGGTCTTTTAGCAGCTATCGGACAAGTAAATCCAGAGTTCGCAGCTCAATACATTATTATGGGTGAACTATCCCTTGAGGGGGATATTAGACCTATGAAAGGTGCATTACCTATAGCTATACAAGCTAGAAAAGAAGATTTTAAGGGATTTATACTCCCCCTAGAGAATGCATACGAGGCCGCAATTGTTGATAAGCTTGACGTATATGGGGTTCAAAACATTACCCAAGTAGTAAAGTTTTTAAATGGAGAACTAGACTTAGAAAAAATAGTCGTAAACACCAGAGAACAATTTGCACACGATTTAGCTAGCTACGAGGTAGATTTCAGTGATGTAAAGGGGCAAGAAAATATAAAACGAAGCCTTGAGATAGCAGCTGCAGGTGGTCACAATGTCATCTTGATAGGTCCACCTGGTGCAGGTAAAACAATGTTGGCCAAGCGTTTGCCCACTATTCTTCCGCCTTTCACATTGTTTGAGGCATTAGAAACCACTAAAATACATAGCGTTGCAGGGAAACTTCCCGGTAGTCAGGGCTTAATATCTATGCGTCCTTTTAGAGCGCCGCACCATACCATCAGCGACGTGGCCCTAGTAGGCGGAGGAAGCAATCCACAACCTGGAGAAATAAGCCTTGCTCATAATGGTGTCTTATTTTTAGACGAATTACCTGAGTTTAAGAGGACTGTGCTTGAAGTACTACGTCAACCACTTGAAGAAAGAAGAATAACCATCAGTCGGGCTAAAATTGCTGTAGAGTACCCCGCTTCTTTTATGTTGGTAGCAAGTATGAATCCTTGCCCTTGCGGATACTACAATCACCCTGAAAAAGAATGTAGCTGTGCACCAGGCATAGTGCAACGATATTTGAATAAAATAAGTGGACCACTACTAGATAGAATTGATTTGCACGTAGAAGTAGTACCCGTTTCCTTTAATGAATTAAGCAGTGTAAGAAGCACAGAACCGAGTGCCAAAATTAGGGAACGTGTAATAGTAGCTAGAGAAAGGCAACAACTACGATTTGCAGAAATGCCTAATGTGTATAGCAATGCTATGATGAGCAGCAAAATGGTTCAAACCATTTGCACCATCACACCCGTAGGTCAAACTCTGCTAAAGAAAGCTATGGAAAGGTTAAACCTGTCTGCCAGAGCCTACGATAGAATACTTAAAGTATCTAGGACTATAGCTGACCTAGAGGGTGAAGACAGTATAAAGGAAGAACACTTGGCCGAAGCTATAAACTACAGAAGCCTAGACCGAGAAAACTGGGCAGGGTAATTTAGACACTAAAACTCTCGCCACAGCCACAAGTACGGCTAGCGTTCGGATTGTGAAATTCGAAACCTTTACCATTCAATCCATCGCTAAAGTGAAGTTCTGTACCAGCTAGGTATAGAAAACTCTTTAGATCAACGATGATTTTGAAGTCAGCATTTTCAAATTGTTGATCGCCTTCTTTATGTTGATTGTCAAAATTCAATTTATAGCTAAGTCCGCTGCAACCCCCACCCTCTACACCTACGCGTAGAAAGAAAGTGTCATCGTATCCTTCCTCAACTCTCAGTTCTTGTAGGCGGTGTTTGGCTTTATCTGTTACGGTAATCATACTTTTATTAAGTTATTGCTTTATAACTGCAAATCTACGTTGCAGGTTCCTTTATTTATTATTAGCGTTGCTAGCCTCGGCTTGTGTAAAGTTTTCTGGCAGGCAAACTACTTCCTCAATACAATTTATCAAGCTGTGAATTACCTTGATGTGAATTTCTTGTGCTCTATCTGCATAGTCAGATTTGGGCGCCCTTACCTCAATATCAGCTATTTTACCAAGTTTACCACCGTCTTTTCCAGTTAATGCCACTACTTTCATCCCCTTCTCCTTAGCACGCTCAGCTGCCAATACGACATTTGCACTTGTTCCGCTGGTAGAAATAGCCAATAGTACATCATTTTCACGACCGAAGGCCTCTATAAATCTAGAGAATACTTGGTCATAGCCAAAGTCATTTGCCACACAACTAATGTAGGAAGCATCACTAATGCAAATAGCAGGTATGGCCATTCTATTTTCTCTGAATCTTCCACTTAGCTCCTCTGCAAAATGCATAGCATCGCACATACTACCGCCATTACCACAGCTTATCAGTTTGTTTCCACTCATTAGTGCCGTACTCATTAGGTCGGCTACTGCAGATATGGTATATAGGGTATCAGGAAGTTGTATAAAATTTTCCAGTATCATTTTAGCCTCGTTTAGATTTGAGGATATTATTTCAATAAAGCTTTTGGCAGTATTTTGGTCACTCATAGTACAAAAGTTACTTTTTAGGATTATTCTTTTTAAAATTTTCTATCCCTGTAATTAAGAACTGTTCGTAAGTATCAACATTTGGTGTGTAACCTACCCCTTCTGATAGTTTTTCGCCTTCTTTATCTAGCAACACATAATATGGTTGAGTACTGGTTTGAAAACGCTCATACTCAAAGTGAGACACCTTTCGGCTAACTGTATTTAATTCTGTCCCATCTGGTAGTATTACAATTTCGTCTGCTGGCAATTTCGTTCTGTCGTCATAATACAGTGATACCAAAACATAATTTTCTCTAATTAATTTGTCAATTTTGGGATTTGTCCAAACATTGTCTTCCATTAATCGACAGTTACTACAGTTATGCCCTGTAAAGTCAAGCAACAATGGTTTATTTACCTTTTTTGCGTAGGCTAAGGCCTCCTCATAATCAAAGAAAACATCGAAAGTATGATTGATTTCTATTCCATAGTCCTTTTTGCGAATCAGCTTAGACTCATTGGCTTTATTCTCAGTCTTATCAAATGTTACCCATTCTTTATACCCCTTAGGTGGTATTATTCCACTTAATATGTTTAACGGTGCACCCCACATACCTGGTAACATATATAAGGCAAAACTTAGTGACAATATTGCCAGCAAGAGTCTAGGTACTGATATAAAGGCCACAGGTGTGTCGTGGCCTAGTTTTAATTTGCCCAATAGGTACATCCCATTTAGACCAAATATGACTACCCATAGTGCAATAAATATTTCTCTACGTAATATGCCCCAATGATACGTAAGGTCTGCATTGCTAAAGAATTTAAGTGCTAAAGCAAGTTCAATAAATCCAAGTACAACCTTAACACTATTTAGCCAACCACCAGATTTGGGTAGTCTTTTCATAAGCGAAGGAAATGCAGAAAATAGCATAAATGGCAGTGCCAATGCAAAGCTGAAACTAAACATACCGACAACCGGACCCATTGTGCAACCATTTGCAGAAAGTACCAAGAGGTTACCTACTATTGGTCCTGTACAACTAAAGCTGACCAATACCAAAGTAAAGGCAATAAAGAAAATGCCTACTAAACCACCTTTTTCACTTTGCTTATCGGCATTGTTTGTCCACTTAGATGGTATGGTAATATCAAATGCGCCGAAAAAACTAATAGCGAAAATGGTAAATATGATGAAAAAGGCAATGTTCACATAAGAATTACTACTAAATGTATTAAGTGCCTCATAGCCGAATACCTTGCTGACCAACAGCCCCAAACTCACAAAAATGACGATAATTGCAGCACCAAATATGAGACTCTTACCCAAACCCTTACCATTCTTACTATTTTTAGTAAAATAACTAACTGTCAAGGGAATAATAGGGAAAACACAAGGAGTAAGAAGTGCCAATAAACCAGCACCAAATCCCCCAAAAAATAATGTCCATAGGGACCCATTACCACAAGGATCACCAGCGGAACCTTTACCATTTGCAGAAACTTGACTAGAGTCTTTTACGACATCTGCCGAATCAATATCATTAATTTCTGCAATTGAGTTTTCAGTATCTATACTTTGTTTAGTTTCGGGTATGCTATCTATTCCAGATTTTACTGTTGTAGCAGCTATACTTGCTGTATCATCAATGGCAACTATTTTAATGCTTTTACCTGTTGCTTCTAATGGAATTGCATTTAATCCAGTTAGTATAAATTCGATATTTTCATCTATCAGCTGGCAACCTTCATCATTGCAATTTTGACCATAAACAGTCCCTTTAATATTTACCAGACTATTATCAAATCTCACCTTTTGAATAAACTGTACTTTTCCTGTGTAGAAATAGGTCTCTTGCTCAAAGCCTTTATCAAACTCTTTTTGCAGTTTGCCTTGTTCTGTGATTGTTCCAATTAGGGTATAACCTTTACCAGGCAAAAGTTTTATTTCCAATGGTATGGCACCATCAGTATTTATTTGTTTGGCTGAATATAAGTGCCAACCAGGTGCAATTGTAGCAGTTATGATGCAGCTATAAGTTTTGTCATCTAACTTCTTAATGGAGTAAGACCAAGTAGTATGTGCAACACCAAGTGCTGAGACCTCCTGTTGAAACAGCAATAGACAAACAAAAAATAAAAAAAATTTCTTCACTAAATAAATAGGTAATATAAAATATACAAAAAACGAATTTTCTTTTTAGCTATTGGTATGGACATACTAAATCTAACTTGATGTGGAGGTAAGCACTTGCTGTCATCGCAAGCCATAAATTCTATAATGCCATCTATTTTAGACGTTTGTGAACTTAACCTAATTCGTTGCACGAAATCTATTTGTCCACTGTGATAGCTAACTGTAGTACCAAAACCTTGATCCATAACAGAAATAGGCTTTTGCAATTCTACTAATTGTGTAATAGGTGCAATTGCAGTTGAATCATCATAATGAACTGATGTAGGAATTGGACCATCGGGCACAGGCGTAGTTGCGTATATATGCCAAGACCTATCCACTTTGGCAGTGAACTTTAATTCGTAGTCTAAAGCTCCAATCTTCTTAATTTCATATTTCCACTTTACAACATCTTCAGCTTTTTGTGAAAATCCCAAGCTAGAACTCAATATTAAAATAAAGACTAAAGAAGATGACAAGAAATACTTAATCATAAATCAAATTGAAAGTTAATAATTAGGCTAAAACAATGCCAATAAAAATGAAAAAAAGGAAAAGCCCATTAGACTTTTCCCAACCTTTTAACAACTTAAAACAAATTATGAAAAAACTACAAATCTATAATCTCGTAGCCTAGTTTCGATAACTTTTCCTTGTGTTGGGCAGCGTCTCCTACCACAACAATTACCATTTCATCAGTATTAAAATATTTTTTAGCCAACTTTTTAATGTCGCCTTTTTTCATTTTCTTCAAAATCTTTGCCTGTTGAGCAGGATAGTCTGCCGCTAAGTTATATAACAGAATTTTATAAAAATACGAAAGTCTAGAGCCGTTGGTTTCATAAGCCAAAGCCTCCTTATCTAGAATAGAGCTTTTCGTAAATTCTAACTCATCGCCAGTTATACCTTTCTTAACATACTTATTTATGTCTGCCAATATCTCAATTAGGGCACTATCAGTTGCATTTGCCCTGACCCCTGTGCTAACTATCCAAGGCCCTGCTTGTAACGAACCTGAGAATGAACTCCTCGCTCCATAGGTGTAACCCTTAGCTTCACGTAAATTCATATTAATTCTACTATTGAAGTTGCCACCCAACATAAAATTCATAATTGTTGCTCTATAGTATTCACCAGTAGCATCATACGGTATTCCCATAAAGCCTACTCTTATTTCGCTTTGAGGAGCATTAGCCTTGTTTACCAAGTATATTTTGGTCTTTGCTTTATTAGGTACAGCGGGTAAGTTAAGCGTAATCTCATCACCGGGTTGAAAAATACCAAACATTGGCATTATTTGTTGTCTCAATTGCTGATCAATATCACCAACCATTAATACGTTTAAGTTATTTATCTTGATATACTTCTGATAGTACTCTTTAATATCATCAAGCGTGATAGATTCAACTGTTTCTTTCGAACCCAAATTGTAGAAACTTAAAGGATGAGTCTCTCCATATAACAATTTAGAAAATACTGCATTAGCCTTAGCTGCTGCATTTGTTTCCAAATTTGCAATGCTTTGCAATTGGTTCTTTTTTATTCTATCAAACTCGTCTTGCTTGAATGCAGGACTGGTCATCATATTTAATGCAAGATTTGCAGTAATAAAGAAATTATTCTTGATAGCTGACACTGAACCTACTATAAATTGGTCAGTTGAATATACCTCAAAGCTGCTACCCAGTCGCTTAAACCTTTCATTCATTTGCTCTGCATCCGACTGCATAGTGCTTTCTTTCAACATTTTGGCGGTTATATTAGCTATTCCAGCCTTGCCTGCTGGCTCATAGGCCTGCCCAGCTTTAAACATAAACTGAGCCTCTATAACTGGAATGTCAGAGTTTTTGCTCACCAGAACCTTCATACCACCTGGTCCATCTGTTATGGTATATTCAGGTGCAGTCACTACTGGACTTTCAGTTTTAGAAGGTTGTTTACTTCTATCAAAGTTATCTACAGCATTCCTAGGCTTTAGGCTGTCGTAATTGATAGGTTTATACTTAGTTGAATCTCCGCCTACAGTAAAGTTATCTTCAGCTGCTATTAATTTACTTTCGCCTTTAGGCACTATGCTAAGTATCATAGCTTTTTGCCCCTTCACATAAGTGTTATACACTCTAATTACATCATCTTCAGTTACATTGTTATACCTATTTAAGTCTTTTGATATGTAGTTTGGATTATCTAAATATATTTGGAACTCAGCCAATTGACCTGCCTTGCCGTCCAAGCTTTCAATAGTACTGTATGCGCGCTTAAGGTGTTGATTTTTTGCTGCCTCAAGGTCTTCTGGTTTTACGCCACGTTTTTCAAATTCAACCAATGTTTCTCTCCATTCTTTTTCTATATCACCAAGGTTAGAACCTGGATTAGCGCTTATTTGAAATGTAAATTCGCCAGCTAACTCATACGTTGGATGGTAAGAAACAGCATTTAATGCTTTTCCTGTTTTTACAAATTTCTTAAACAGTAAAGAATTATTTCCATCGCCTAATATATCAGCTAAAATGTCTAAAGCTGCCTCATCTTTATCAAAGCGAGGTACTGTTGGCATACTAATATATAGCATAGGCATTCTTACATTGTCCTCATAGTGTACATACCTGTCTTTTTCTAGTTTGAAATCAACTGGATTCTGTTTCTCTACTAATGGGCCCATTGGAATAGATCCATAATATTTTTCTATCCATTTAAGCACCTGACCACTATTAATATCGCCAGCTACAGTTAACACAGCATTATTAGGACCGTACCAGCGTAGAAAAAATTTCTTTAAATCTTCTATAGTAACTCTATCTAAGTCTGCAGTGTAACCTATAGTCGTCCAACTATATGGGTGCGCAAATGGATATAAGGTACGAGCTTTGTACTCTGGAATCATTCCATAGGGTCTGTTATCATAGTTTTGACCCTTTTCATTTTTCACAACAGAACGTTGTAGCTCAAATTTCTCCTGAGTAATAGCATCAAGGAAAAAACCCATTCTGTCTGCTTCTAACCATAATGCAGTTTCCAAATAGTTCTTAGGTATTTTTTCGAAATAATTGGTTCTATCTGTATTTGTAGTTCCATTCATTATTCCACCTGCACCACTTATTATTTTAAAATGCTGATCATCGCCTACATTTTTACTCCCTTGAAACATCATATGTTCAAAGAAGTGGGCAAACCCGCTTTTTTTCAATTCTTCTCTCGCACTGCCTACGTGATATGTTACGTTTACAAATGCAATGGGATTAGTATGGTCTTCGTGTAGCAAAACAGTTAGTCCATTAGGTAATTTATACTTTTGATAGCTGATGGTAACATCATCTGGCGCTGGCGACCGCTTTACGTCTTCTATTAGGGTACTTTGTGCTTTCATTTGTATTGCGAAACTGAGCAAGAATAGCATCGTGAGACAATAGGTCTTTTGGATTACTCTTTTCATTGTAAGTATGGTGCGTGTAAATTATCAAGTTGAACCAACAAAGTTAATAGATATATAATATTTCGCATTTACTTTTACTATTGGCACGGTATTTAACTTTAATCACAAAAGCGATAAATTTAACTTAACTATCTATGACAAAATATAAACTTGCAACTCGAACTTTGCTGATTGCATTATCTCTAATTACACTCTCCGTAACTTCTTACGCACAAGGCATTACCAGTGTAGTAAAAGAAGTAAATGTATTTAATACTGGAGTATTCATAACCAGAACTGCTAAAGTAACACTTATAGAAGGGGTGCAAACCTTAAACTTTGTTGGTATAGGTAGCAATGTAGATGCTAGCAGCATTTCTATAAGAGCAGGCGTTGAAAACATTCAGTTAAATAACATCGGCTATGGATTAAATATTGAAACGGGATCACCGTCAACAACTTTGACCAAGGCTCAATTTATTGGAGATAGCATTCAGCAAAAAATTAATTACTTAAATAATGAAAAACAAAATTTAGAGCAAGAGATTGAGCTATTTCAATCTAACTATAAAGTACCAAATGATTTAAAAGGAAACTTTACTGACAATGTTGAGGAATTTGCAGATGTATATAGAACTAGAGTATTAGATGTTAGAAATAAAATAACAAGAATATCTAGACAAATAGTGCTACTCTATGAGATTAAAACTAGATGGGAAACAGATTTCAATATATTGAAACAACAAGACAGAAGTCGATTTGGAAATGCAATCGCATTGGATTTAAGTAGCCCCTCGGCTGTAAAAACTGAGATTACGCTACAATATTTTGACAGAAGTGCTGGTTGGAGTGCCAACTATGACATACGAGCAAAAGACCTTAACATTAAAATAGACATAACACAATTTGCTAATGTATATCAGAATACTGGTGATGATTGGAACGATGTGAAAATGACTTTAACTAGTGGTACTCCAGGTAATTACGGGAGTTTGCCAATTTTTCAGTCAAGTTACTATGACTTCTATACAGAAGGAAAGAAATATAGAAATGAACTTAGTAAGCCTGAGCCTGCTATGAGCCAAAGAGATAAAAAAAATGATTTAACACAAGGTGTTGTGTATGATGTAGAAGAACCACTTGTAATGGAAGTAGAGAATGCTTTAAGCTTTGGCTTTGCTATGAAAGACAAACAAAGCGTGAAATCAAACAAAAACGCAATTAGAATACAAATTGCATCAAACCAGTCAACTGCCAAGTATTTATACAAATGCATACCATTCCTAGACAATAATGCTTACTTAACAGCAGAGATAACAGATTGGGGTGAGTTGAACTTATTACCTGGTTCTGCTAATGTGTTTTTAGACGGAATATTGAGTGGGAAAACTGATATAAACCTTAGTAATACTGATGATACGTTAACTTTAAGTTTAGGTAAAGATGATAGAGTTGTTGTACAGAGAAAAGAGGTGAAAAACGTAAGTAAACGCGTACTTATTGGTACTAGTCAAAAACAAACCAAACAATTCATTATTACTGTAAAAAACAACAAGCCTGTGCCAATTAACATTCAAATAGTTGACAGAGTGCCGGTAAGCAGGCAAACAGAGGTAGAAATTGAGATAAACGACAAATCTGGTGCTAGTTTTGATCCGATATCAGGTCAAATAGTTTGGAAAACTGAGATAAAAAAGGGAGATAGTAAGAAGTTTGAGCTGAGCTATTCAGTAAAATGGCCTAAAAGTAAAAACTTATCTATCACTAACTATTAATTCTTTCGTACCCACACTAGTGCCCCACTATCTTTAAAACTGCGTGGGCGTATTGTGGCACTTGAGTTATTGTAAACATTTAGCATAAGGGTATCGTTACCATTATGCTTAGCTATTAACTTTATCCTTAAGTATTCAGTGTTATGTTGTGCATCTTTATATAAAATAATATCTAAGTAACCCAGCCCAGCAGTGTCCAAATATTTATAACCAAAGGATGCTTTATTCATACCAGCAGCATCGTTCATTTGACTATTTATCAATTGATTATTTGTTGTTAGCCGACCATCGGGGAAAAAGCTTAAAACAACCTGCTTTTCATTGCCAAGTTGTAGCCATTCACCTATAATCTTAAAACTTGCATTTTTCTTATTTTGTTGCTGCAAGCAAGATGTCGTCTGGCATAAGACCACCAATATAATTGTAGCAAATATTACTTTGCATAACCATTTCCCTATTAATTTAGCCCCTTTATTGGTACACATATATATTTTTGAGTAATGTCACTAGAAGCAAAAGTAATGGAAAGCCTAAAAGAGGCAATGAGAAATAAAGACGAAGCTGGACTTAGGGCACTTAGGGCAATTAAATCAAGCATTTTATTGGCTAAAACAGAAGAGGGTGCTAGCGATTTCCTGACTACAGAACAAGAAGATAAACTATTAAATAAATTAGCTAAACAGCGTAGGGAAAGTATAGATATTTATCATAAACAAAATAGACCAGATCTAGCAGAAGGTGAAGAAGCAGAACTGAGAGTTCTAGAAAAATTTCTACCAGAACAAATGAGTGATGATGATGTTAAAGCCATTATCCACAGACTAATACAAGAAAACGAAATTGAAAATGCCGGGCAAATAGGTAGATTGATGCCACTCGCAATGAAAGAACTAAATGGCAAGGCAGACGGTAAAAAAATACAAGAAATAGCTAGAGATTTATTAGCCTAGTTTGATGGGGATTTTTGATTTTATCCTGATTATTTGGATATTGTATTCAGCTTGGCGAGGTTACTCTAGAGGATTTACCAATATTATAACTTCATTTTTAGCTCTAATTTTTGCTGTATTGTTTGGTAGCATTATTAGTGCATTTCTAATGAATCAACTGTACCCAGACCCTAGTGACAGACCACTGATGGCCAACCTAGTGGTTACTATATTTATGTATGTAGGTCTATATGCAGCATTTGGATTGATTGCTAAAAGTATCAATGTAGTTTTAAAGACGCTACAACTTGGCGGTATAAATAGAATATTTGGAGCAGCATTTCAAATGCTAAAAGTATGTCTAATCGTTTCTATTTTCACGTTGATTGCGAATAGATTCAACGTACTACCCAATAGTTTGCATAATAGTGTTGTTATACATTTTTGTAAACCATTAGCTCCTATTTTCTTTAATTGGCTTTCTCCATTATTCCCCAGCTTGCAAAATTATCATAAGCCACAATACCCAGTAGTGTAGTTGCAACTATGATATTGATAATAGATAACTATGACTCATTTACTTATAATTTGTACCACTACGTATTAAATTGTGGACAAGTTTGTCAAGTAATAGAGTATCATCATATCGATTTAATACTTTCTACTATAATGTCAGAAGATTGTACAGGTGTTATAATTTCTCCTGGACCACATCACCCTGATGACTACCCCTTCCATAGCAATTATATAGAATTAGCTATAGCTAAAAACATTCCTGTATTAGGCATTTGTCTTGGTATGCAATACTTGGCAATATATTTCGAACAAGAGGTTATTCTTGCCAATAAACCCATTCACGGCAAATCTGATAGAATTATGATTTTCAATCACGAAACTATATATGATAGTCTGCCAAAATTTATTAATGTAGGACGATATCATAGTCTTCAGGTAAAATTGAACAGTCAAAAAGTGCTGATTTCAACAGCCATAAGTATGAGTGATGATGCAATAATGTCTATAAAACATTTGTCATTAAATCTGATAGGCATTCAGTATCACCCAGAAAGCATATTATCGCCTTTAGGTCAGCAAATAATTAGTAATTGGTTAAAATTAGTTTAAGTAGATAGGAACAAAATTTACCTATATTTGGCGTTCTAATAACACCTTAAATCAAGGTAAAGAAACGTTTAATTTCAGTATGGAAGAAAAACTGAAAAGTGAAGGAAAATTTACATTTATAGAAGAAGGAGAAGGTCCAGTTTTACTGCTATTACACGGACTATTTGGTGCCCTTAGTAATTGGGCGCCCGTGCTTAATCACTTTAGTAAAAACTATAAGGTGATTATTCCTATGATGCCTATTTACACAATGCCCATACAGAAAAGTACTGTTGATGGCTTAAGTAATTATATTCACGAATTTGTACAATTTAAGGGGCTTACTAATTTTACCCTAATAGGAAACAGTCTAGGTGGTCACGTAGGTTTAGTCTATACATTAGACCATCCTGATATGGTAAACAGTATGATATTAACTGGTAGCAGTGGTCTGTATGAAAACTCAATCGGTGGCTCATATCCAAAACGTCAGGATTACAATTTTATAAAAGTTAGAACTGAATACACCTTTTACAATCCAGCTACTGCTACTAAAGAATTGGTAGATGAAGTATATGAGATAGTAAACAATAGGCAGAAAGGGCTAAGAATTATTATGATGGCAAAGTCTGCCATCAGACATAATATGAATAAAGAGGTTCGTCATATCAGAATACCTGTATGTTTAATATGGGGTAAAAATGATAAAATTACACCACCCGAGGTGGCAGAAGAATTTGATAGACTAATGCCAAATACAGAACTACATTGGATAAATGAATGTGGACACGCAGCGATGATGGAGAAACCAGAAGAATTTAACCCACTGGCTGAGTCATTTTTAAGGAAGATATATCCTGAGCATAATCTTGCACATTCTAAATAGTTTTTCGTTACTAAGTATATGTTGCAAGCGTCTGATTTACTTATAGCCGATTTTCCATCTGTATTTCCTACAGATAGCCTTCATAAAGCTGTAGATATATTTATTGATCATCACCTGCAACACATACCAATAGTAGATAATGCTAGGGTACTAATGGGAATGCTACCCATAGATATGATAATAGATCATACAAATAAAGCGACAACTATTGAAGAATGTAAAGAAGATTGGATATACACACAAGTTACGTTACACCAACATTTACTTAGCATTTTTGAATTAACATCTAGATATGAACTAAGCGCTGTACCTGTTACAGATGTGAATAGAACTTATTTAGGCGTAATACCTACATATAGATTACTTAGCAAATTTTCTCAATTTTACAGTATCTCTACTCCAGGTGGAATTATTGTACTTAGAGTTGGAGTCAGAGACTTAGACTTGTCTGAAATAGCTAGAATAATAGAAAGTAATAATGCTAAAATATTACTATTGTATATGGATGCCATAGATGGTGGCTCTTTTCTAGAAGTAACTATTAAAGTAAACACACTTGATTTAAGATTTATAATTGCTACTTTGGAGAGATATGAATATCACGTTCCCTTTTATCAGCCTAGCGACTCACAAGAAGACCCTTTAAAAGAAAGGTATGATTTGCTGATGAAAATGTTTGATATTTGAAGCAAAATAGCCTCCCATTGATTTCTCGCCATTTTCAATTACTAATAGTTTCAACTCTATTACAGGTGTTTAGCTTCATAGGAGTGCAGGCGCAGTCAGCAAAAGACTCAAATCTGTATATAGCTTCGCTTAAAATAATTGGAAATAAACATACTTGGACTAAATACATATATAGAGAAATAGAATATAAAATAGGAGATAGCGTTCCCAAGAAAATTATAGATAAACCGCTACGATTTCTTCAAACTCTTAATAATACATTGGTATTTACCCATACTGAGTTAAAAATAGACAGCATAGATGCCGAAAAAAGAGTTTATTTAAGCTTAGAAGTATTTGAAAGGTGGTACACCTTACCTACTGGTAACCTAAAAGTAGCTGATAGAAACATCAATGTATGGCTGCAAAATCCCTCGATATATCGCATATATGTTGCTTTTGGTTTAGGTAATGATAATTTAATTGGTATTGGCGATAAAATAGTATTTAAAGTAAAATTTGGTTGGCGTAACGGTATTGACTTCAAGTACTATATTCCCTTTTTAGACAATTTTGGACAATTCGGTACACAGGTTATTGTATCTACAGAGAATGGTCAAGAAATAGGTTACATAACCAGTAATAATAAATTACAGTTTGAGAGAACCGAACGAGTTACTATTTATAAATCTTTAGTGGCAGATGCAAGAATCATTTGGCGACCTAAATATAGGTTAAGAGGAAGCTTAGGATATGGATATAGGCAATTTAGTATCGCAGATACTGTTGCAAAATTTTTGAACCCAGAGTACTTGTATAATAATGAAAAAGATTTGAGTTTTCAAGTAGTTACTGCCGGCTTAAGTATCGACAAGCGTGACAGATCATTTTATCCATTTACTGGCTATATAGCTCAATTAGATGGGGAAATAGCTATTGGAACTCCAAATAAAGGATTCAGCTACAGCAAATGCACTTTAAATTTGAGGTATTATCTTAAAGTAAATCAATTAAAAAATGTATTTATTGCTGCTGGATTTAGAGGAGAGAAAATTTTCAATACAACAGTGCCTTATCTATTAAGATCCCCACTTGGATACAGATACAAAATGCGAGGGTTTGAAAGATATCTATTAGAAGGAAATGCAAACTACTATTCTACCTTAGATCTAAAATATATGTTCATTGATAAAATTATTTATTTAAAAAGAATTCCGTTTGAACAATTTAGATATTATCCATTAAAAGCCTTATTCACTGTGTATTTTGATCAAGGTCAAGTGTTTTACCCTAATGTTATAAACGGCAATGACCTAGTAAATAGATCTTTATTTACGTATGGACTGGGGTTACACATTTTAAGTGCATATGAAAGAATAGTAAGGATAGAACTTAGCACAAATAACCTAGGAGAAACAGGGGTATTTCTTCATTTTACAGATTTATTTTAATAAAAAATGATTGTAGCTATATTCACTAAAAAAATAGAAGAAGAGCATTTTAGAGC
>JAWXCF010000004.1:0-17474 GCA_034440515.1 Bacteroidota bacterium | reverse complement strand
TACTAGCCTGTACTTTGGTGCCAGCTTTTAGCAATTCAGGTACTAACTACACTCTAATAGGGGCTTCGGCTGGGGTTATGGCTATAATGGTTACTACGGCTACAGTAGCTCCGTTCTATACCATCAACTTAATACTAATTGGTCCAGTCAAGTTAGTTTATGTGGTGTTGGTATATATTGCGTTAGACTTCTTATTTCTAGCTAGTAGCAATGGTGGGGGTCATTTCTCGCACCTAGGCGGCGCACTTTATGGTTTTGCATTTGCACGGCTTTCTACGCGCCAAGTTGACATTCAAGGGTGGTTAGATTCATTCCTTAATAGAAATTTCTTAAATAGAGGCAGCGGAGTTAGACTATCTAGGACACATACAGTTAGCGAGGCTGGTATGAGTTCCAATTCTAAAAATAAACCTGTAACCCAAGCTGACATAGATAAAATATTAGATAAGATAAATACTAGCGGCTATAATAGCCTTAGTGCTAAGGAAAAAGATCAACTGTTCAGAGCTCATAGAAACGACTAAAACCATACTTTTACGTATTGTATTCCTCTGTAAAGCCTAAACCGGTATGAAATTAAGCACCAAAATACTACACCTCAGCCTGATGGTGTTGTGGGTGCTGATAAGCTTCTGTCTATTAGTCGCTATTGTAAGCCCCTATATTAATCCACAATGGTTTTGGCCACCAGCATTGTTTGGATTATTATTTAAGGTCTGGGTTATTTTAGAGATTTTCGTATTTACCTTAGCATTATTAATAAATTATCGAAGTCTATACATACTCTCATTCATAATTATATGTTGTAGCCTACCCGGTTTGAGTAAATCTTTTGGCATTTGGCCACGTACATCTAACAAAGACCCCAAGAAAAATATTAGGGTAATGACTTATAATGTTGCCAATTTTAATTGGTTTACAGATTCTGCTAACCTACAAAATCTCTACAGCAACTTTAGCGATATACAGCCAGATGTACTTTGTATGCAAGAATATTCAGAAATGCCTGGAAAGGTTGAAAAAGTAGAAGAATTCTTAGCTAGACAGGGGCTGATATATAACTATAAACATATAACCAGAGACGTAAAGGGTCCAAATAAGGTAGGTTTAGCAATATTTAGCAAATACCCATTTAGAAACGTAGTGCCCATCCCGTTTTTTGCAACTGCTAATGGTGCATTCTGTGTAGATGTAAGCATACGTGGTGATACCTTGCGAATGATTAACGTACACTTTCAAAGCATTGGTATGCGTAAGCGAGAGGTAGAAATACCAGTTACTGATGAGGAAAAAGAAATACGTACAGCTGTGTTTAGAAGCAGTTTAAAGAAACTGCGTGAGGGTTTCAGAAAACGTAGCGTACAAGGACTAGAAGTATGTAGAGCCATAGACAGTAGTAGATACCCAGTTATAGTGTGTGGCGACTTTAACGACAGTCCTGTTAGTTATGTATATAAACAACTAACGCAACGTTTAACAGATGCTTGGTTGCATACTAACTTTGGGCTTGGCAGTACCTATGCTGGTTTTGTTCCATTTCAACGGATCGACTACATAATGACTGGTCCTAACATAAAAATAGCTAAGGCTAAAATATTAAGACACCAAGGTAGTGACCATCTACCACTATTTTGTGACTTCAGCATTCTAACCCAATAAATCTAAGATAGATCGGGTTAGATAACTTTCTATTATTATGTTTCAAGTAATTGCTAATCAAATTATATAACGCAAAAAAACCTCTACTGAATTAATTCAATAGAGGCTTCTTTTTTTTAAACACAAAAACAACAGGACTAAACGTGGGCCCAGCAGGGCTTGAACCTGCGACCACCGGATTATGAGTCAGGTGCTCTAACCAACTGAGCTATAGGCCCATTATATTAACTAAGTGTTAACTTATCAAATATAGGACTGCAAAGGTACTAAAAACACTATAAAAAATCGTAGCATAATATTTGTAATTTTAATAATTATTTCGACCGTTACATTTGACCATTACATAAATGTCAATATACACATCAACCAAACTGTATATCTATTTACTAATCATAGGCTTAGGTTTAATGTTGGTCGGTTTGTTGATGGATATTCCTCTTAAAAACAAGATACTCACTTGGCAAACATCCTACGAAATAAGCAGTATAAATGCTAAAATAATAGACCGAAGCCAACAATTGAAAGAGGTAATGCTGACCAGTACCAGCATTTCTGTAAAAGAGTTTACAGCGAAACAAGTCGAAATAAATGTAAAAGCCAAGCAAAATCACATTGAGTTATTTATATACGATGACAACAGCCTGCTGTATTGGACTACTTATTTATATGCACCTAGGCGGGTTAGCCCATTTAATGTAGTAGTGCTAGAAAAGGTAGGTAAAAGCTATTACCTACAGCTTTGCTCACAGCATAATGGCTTTGTTTATATAGCTTCATCGCCCCTACAGACAGGCTACACCATAGATAATGACTACTTATACAATAAAAACGACATAATTAATATTAGAGAGTGGCGTATATCACAGTCTGACAGTGTGAAATCTAACCTTAACCTAAAACTTGGCAATCAAAATGTAGCCAAACTTATCCGGCGTAATCAAAATAAAAATCTACTAGCTACACTTTTTGTATTCATACCGGGTTGGTTAGCTTTTGGCTTTTCTTGCCTCCGTTTAATACAACTGTGCATTAGGCGACGTCGTACAGCTAATACTCTAATTTTCATAATCGCATTTTTTGGGTTAAATATATTTCTGTGGAAATTTGCAAGACTTCCTGAAAATCTATACTCGTTACCGTTATTCAGTGCAAAATATTATGCAGGTAGCAGCCTGATGAATAGCTTGGGCGATGCTTGTATTCTAAGTATTCTATTACTCATATTTTCCAATATTCTTATCCGATCTAGTAAATTTTTCTCTAGTTCTAGTCGCAACAATATTATACAGTTAGCACTCTACGGGTTGGTTGGTTCCTTATTAGCCAGTCAATTCATTCCATTTTTAGAAAGTTTGGTATTAGACAGCAGCTTTAGTATGGCGCTAGACAATGTGTTGAGCCTTAATATATATAGCATCATTGCCATATTACTATCTGGGCTGTGGCTATATATTCTATTTAGACTAGGTAGCCAATATATTTTAGTCTGGTTACGCTCTGGCATACGAATTTATATGCTCATTCTAACGCTACTTCCTGGGCTATTAATCTCTGTATTCCTTGTAGATTTTCACTACCTAGAGTGGTTCAGCGGCGTGCTGTTATTACTTGTAGTACTGACCAGTATCTATTTCTATTTTAAGGCCTCATCATCAACAAAACCTTGGCTATATGCAGTCCAAGTTATGCTGTCAGCAGCTTTTATCAGCATACACATTGCAAATTATCAAAACGAAAACAGAGAGGAGGATGCCCAAATATTGGCCAATAATGTTCAAAAAGAACGTGATGCAGTAGCCGAATACCTGATAAACATTAACAGCCTACGTATGATAAATGACGGAGCGTTAAGGCAAATGGTACGCAATGAAACGCCTAAACTAAACCAAAAAATAAGTAGGCGGATGCAGCAAACTTATTTCACTGGGTACCTAAACAAGTATATAGTCACAGCATATCACGAACATTTACCAGATGACTTTAAATCAGCTGATAGCACCTACAAAAACCTTTTGCTTAACAACCCCCTATTTCAAGGTACAGACTATGAAATACTGCAACCACACAGGCTTTACTTTGTAAACCAGCATAACGGATTACCTACCTATTTCTATACATTTATATTGTACAATGTAGGTCCACAACCTATTGCAGTCAGCCTAAACATTAGAGAAAAGCCATTTTATGAGGCTAGTGTGTATCCAGAACTTTTGCTTAGCACAGGACTGCAACAAGCAAATGACCAAAATAACTTTAGCTATGCGATATATAACTCTAACAAACTTATCACCCAACACGGGGAATATAATTACCCAAGAGATTGGACTCTAAAGGGGGATAAAAGTAAAAATGCAGTATGGCAAAGGGTACTGAACAATGGTAAAGAACACTTTATAATAAACATACCTGAGGCAAATCAAAAAATTATAATTAGCGCTAGCATCAGGGGATTATTCTATTACATCAGCTTATTTACAGCTATTTTGGTGTTTTACAGCACTCTCATACTTAGTATCCTGCTCATTAGGCGAATTCGTCACAGTAAGTATAACAGGCTGTTAAATCGCTCGATAATAGGTAGCTGGTGGTCCAATATTTCATTCAGAAACAAAATATTGTTTACCATATTGTTTGGGCTTAGTATCGCCTTAATTCTTATGGGATATGTAACTGTAGAATACATTAATTATCAATATAATAAAGAGGAAATAACCACCCTACAATACAAGACCAGATCTATACAAACTCGGCTAGAAAATGCCATTAACAATACTGAGAGCGATGTGCCTGTAACACTAGACGAGATAGCTACTCAAATAAGTAGCCTAAGCGATGACCATCAAACTGATGTAAACCTCTACAATACGGATGGTTATTTATTGGCAAGCAGTCAGCAACTCATTTTTGATAGAAACTTACTGAGCCAGTACATTAACCCAGAAGCCTACACCCACTTTGCAAATGATTATTCCAGTCAAGTAATAGTCAGCGAACATTTGGGAGACCTACAATATTTATCGTCTTATGTCCCAATCAGAAACTATGATGGTGTCATTGTCGCCTTTATTAATCTACCCTATTTCAGTAAAGAACAAAGCCTAGAGCAGCGCATCAATAATTTTTTAGTTGCCCTAATTAATGTGTACATCCTGCTGTTTTTCTTGCTATTACTTATGGGGGTTTTATTGAGTAGGGCATTGGTGTCACCACTCAATACCATTCGAGAACGCTTACGGGCTACTGGTTTATCGGGTAGCAACTTCACCTTAAATTGGGATACCAATGACGAAATTGGGCTTTTAGTAAAGGAATATAATTTAATGGTGAAAAAGCTAAATGTGAGTGCCGAAAAGTTGGCACAAAGTGAACGGGAAGGTGCTTGGAAAGAAATGGCCAGACAGGTAGCACACGAAATAAAAAATCCATTAACTCCTATGAAGTTGAAGCTGCAACAGATGCAACTAATACAGAAATCTGGTCAGACCAATATAGCAGAACTATGGGACAGAACAGCCAAACTACTCATTACACAGATAGACACACTAAATGAAATAGCCGTAGAGTTCAGTGAATTTGCTACAATGCCAATGGGTCATCCGATTCCAATAGATGTTAACAACAACATCAGACAATTAGCTGAATTGTATGCAGACAGTACCGAGGCAAAAATTCAACTAAAACTAAGTGAGGAAACACCAGTAATTCTAATTGATTCCTCTCAATTTGACCGCTCTATCACCAACTTAATTAAAAATGCGATGCAGTCAATACCAGCAAATAGAGACGGTGTGGTACAAATAGAGAGCTTCATTTATCGCAACAGGGTCCAAATAGTAGTAAGTGACAATGGTAATGGAATACCTGAAGAATTGCACAAACGAATATTTACTCCAAATTTCAGCACTAAAAATAGCGGGATGGGATTGGGGCTAACTATGGTGAGAAATATAATAGAGAGACAGGGCGGCAACATTAAATTTGAGACGGTACAGGGGGAGGGCACATCGTTCTACATTAGTATGCCTTACCACTTTGTGTCATAGTCAATGTTGCAATACCATAATAATTTTAGACCATTTAAACCTTTTACTAATTTAATTGCATTAATATTGAATACCAATAAAAAGGGGAAAATCACCATATTTGTACTATGAGTTTAAACAAAGTAATGTTAATCGGCAGATTGGGTAAAGACCCAGAAATTCGCCACACGCAAAGCAACGTTCCCGTAGCTACATTCTCTATTGCTACAGATGAAACCTATAAAGATAAAGAGGGAAACAAAGTTGAAAAAACTGAGTGGCACAACATTGTGGCCTGGCGTCAATTAGCAGACATTTGTAAAGATTATGTGAAAAAAGGGCAACAAATATATGTAGAGGGCAAAATGAGCACCCGAAACTATCAAGATAAAGACAACAACACAAAATACATAACTGAAATAGTTGCTGATAGCATTAGACTATTAGGCAGTAGAGGTGATGGTGGTGCCACAACACAACGTGATGAGCCATACCAGTCTAGCAACAACTCTGGTCTAGCAAGCACTAATGCAAATAATACTGGCAATGCAGCCAACAACAAGATGAATGATACAGACCAGAATGCTAATTATCAGCCACAAAATCACGACAACAGCAAAGATAGTGCTGACGATTTACCATTCTAAGCTTAATTTTGCAGAACTAAAACCTATATTTTGAGTATTGGCGACAGTTATAGTCCACATTTATATAACATTATCAATCAGGTAAGTTTTCCATTAGAGCTTATTACAGACTTTGTTATTGTTATGCTGTTATTGCTGGCTACAGCTTTAATTTCTGGTTCAGAATCCGCTTTTTTCTCGCTTAACAGTAACCACATTCAGCATCTAGCAAATACAGATAACGCACAGGCTAGGGCAGTATTGCAACTGCACTCTCGCCCTAAGAAACTGTTGGCTACCCTACTCATAATCAATACTGTTATCAATATATTGATAGCACTACTTTTGGTTAGGATACTAGAGGTACTGATACCTGGTGGTGAAAATGAAGGACTAAGAAAGCTAGTCGATGTATTGGTAGTTACCTTTACCTTAGTTTTGCTGGGTGAGGTAATGCCAAAAGTATATGCCACAAGAAACAATGTAAAGTTTGCCAGTTTTATGGCTTTCCCTATGTTAATCTTATTCAATTTGGTCACTCCTATATCTTGGCTATTGGCAGGTAGTACACGATTTATTGAGCGTAAACTTGCAAATAGACCTAATAACAGTGTCACGGTAGATGACCTAAGACAAGCAATAGAAATGACATCTGGTGGAGAAGATATTAGTGTAGAGGAAAAGAAAATATTGCGGGGTATAATTAGTATGAGCAACATACCTGCTAAGCAAATAATGAGGCACCGCAGCGATATGGTTGCCTATGGAAATCACCTAAGCTTAACCCAATTGCTTGAGAATATAAATAAAGATAAATACAGCAGGGTCCCAATATTTGAAGAAACACTCGACAGCATTAAGGGGATACTGTATATAAAGGACTTATTGCCGCATTTAAAGGCTGAAGATGACTTTGACTGGAGTAGCTTAATAAAAGCACCAATGTATATACCCGAATCTAAACGTATAGATACACTACTAGAAGAGTTTAAACAGAAGAAGGTGCATATGGCCATTGTTATAGACGAGTACGGAGGTACTGAGGGTCTGGTAACTCTTGAAGATGTATTGGAAGAAATAGTTGGTGACATAAATGATGAGTTTGACGATGAAGAATTGTCTTACAGCCGATTAGACGATTTCACTTTCTTATTTGATGGGAAAACCACCATCAGCGATGTGGCTAAGAAACTAGAACTAAAAGAGGAATTTATACAACGCCTGCGCGGTGATGCAGAAACCATCGGCGGCATAATGACCGAACAATTGGGTAAACTACCCCTAAAAGGCGAAGTCATTGTGATAGAGCATCTACGCATCACAGCTGACGCAGTTGATAGATTTAGAGTCCGCCGAGTAAAAATTGAACTTAAAGACCAAATTAAGTAAAGAGGAAAACCCTCCCATTTAGTTTTTCATTGTTAGTTGGCAATTACCTTTATATTTGGAATATCTAATTCTTCCTATGCATTACCGTATTAAACTCTACCTAATCGCTTTACTTTTAGTTATTTGCAATGCACATTCAACACTTGCAGCTGAGAAAACTCACATTTTCTTATACCTAAATAATTACGCCTACATTCAAATAACAGATACCTTGACCATCGAAAATGGGAAAAGCTACCTAAGGTTACCCATTAATACAAATACTGATGGCTTGAACATAGTTAGCAATTCTAATAAAGTAAAAAGCATCACCATAGTAAAGCGTAAATATGATAAAACTGAAGATGCGGAAAATCTTAATACTCTATTATCCAGCAATATAGGGAAACGGGTTAAAATAGTAACTGCTCTACAAGACCCACAAGAGGGATATATACAAAAACTAATTGGCACAAACTATTTGGTAATTAAAACCAAAGACAAATGGCTACACGTAGCCATAGATAAGATAGAATCTGTCGAATTTTTAGATCAACCTAGCTCTACTACTATTGACCTAGGCTATGCATTAGAAATAACTTGGGAAAAGCCAGGTACCAAGGCAGACTTACAGTTGGGCATTATCACGCAAAATGCTGGCTGGAAGCCAGAGTATCAAATAGTAACGAGTCAAACTGGTGAAGCTGAAGTAGTTGTAAATGCAAGAATAGAAAACAATACAGGGCTAGATTGGAAAGACGCAATTGTAACATTAGTAAATGGCAAACCATATATCAATGTTAAAGACATAGTAAAAACTATTGATGATAATGAAGTTGTTATGATAAAAGGTAATAGCAATTGGTCTTCGCAACAAGGACTATATGAAACACCAGTAGCTTTTGATAACACAGTATATAATAGTACTTTCACACTAATAAATACATCTAATATTAATTTGCCAAACAAAAATACTGCTACCATAAAACTAAATGATATAAAGGTTGCTATGTTGGAGAATTATGTATTCGACCTTGATAAATTGATATACAATCCTTATGAAAAGCTTTCTAACATTAATACAAGTTTTTATGCTAGACATACTATTAGATTAACCAATACCAGTGGTCAGGCTTGGATAGAGGGGCAAGCATTTATTAACAAAACTATAAGTGGGCAAACCTTTCTAACTGCAGTTACAGAAATGCCAACTACTGGTGCCAACATAGCAGCAGATGTATTATTAGAAAATAACAGCGATATTACCTTAGAAAATACAGAGATTGAACTAAAAAGAAAAGAAGAAAAAGATAATGACACTGGCAATTTGGTTAGACTGCAGTTAGAATGCACAATGCGTGTAAAAAACCTAAAAGCTGAAATTGCTGTTATCGATATTAAACGTGATCTAGATGGAAAACCTGAGAAAAGTAGTGAAACTTGGGAAACCATCAAGGTGAATGGAAGCGACTTAATCGTCAATCCTCAGTATGAGTTACTGTGGAAAATTACCCTAAGGCCTGGCGAAGAAAAAATAATTTTTTATACCTACAGCACCAGAATAGAAAAAGCGAAAAAGTTAAAAACTGAGGAATAAATTCCCCTTACAGCACTTTGTACATTCGGTAGTGGGGAATGCCTACTTCAGAAAAACCTCCCAAATTATTGTCAGTCTCGTATCCGTTTTTAGTATAGAACTCTTGCGTATAAGCTCGTGCGTGCATACTTAGTTTTTCATAGTGGTGTTCTACGGCATATTGTTCTATAGCTTGTAGCAATTGGGTGCCGTATCCTTGGGTTTGAAGGTCTACCTTTACAGCCATTTGCCTTAGCTTTAATTCTTTAGCATTAAGTGGAAGCAACATACTACAAGCCACTAGATTCTCCTCATTGGGTACATCACCATTACTTAACAGGCAGACTGCTAATTGTCCACGTTCTTTATCTAGTTGTTGCTTAGTAAACTTTAAGTTAATTGGTTGACGCAACACCTCTAGCCTAAGTTTTACTATAGCTGGGTAAGTATCAGCGTCAAAAGGTACAATGACTATTTTCATAATAATTCTTTCTATTACAATAACGATACCGATTTGCGCTCTAAACTGCTCATAGCCGGAGCCGCCTTCATCTCACCTTTTGGGCAGAACCTAGCGCCGTGTATTGGGCAATCCCAAGTTTTAGCAGCATCGTTCCAATGAACTATACCGCCCATATGTGGGCATACAGGGCTCATTGTATGCAATATGCCCCTCTCGTCTTTGTAGGCAGCTATTTTCTTACCACCTATCAATCCTACTTTGCCGGTATTAATTGGCAGATTAGCCACATCTACTTCCTTTAACCCTGCAATTCTATCGCCTATCAGCGTACGAACAGCCTCAATATTACCTTTTAAAATATTTAGACCTCCAGCAAAAATATTTAGCCTGCGGCTGTTATACATTTCAGCATAGGGGTTTTCTCGATCTTGTATTAAATCGGCAATCAACAGACCAGCAACAGTACCAAAACTTAAACCATCTCCACCATAACCACAGGCTATATAGGTTTCAGAGCCTAAAGCACTTCGCCCAATAAAAGGCAGACCATCAGCCGATTCAAAGTATATATTAGCCCAACTGCTATGCACCTTAGTGGCACCAGTATATTTCATTGCCCATTGCGTTAGCATTTCTATGCTATCTACTTCTGTTTCACCACCTACCTTAGTATCATATCCACCTACTATTAGGGCATCTTTACCTTCATATTTAGTTGGGGTCATATACATATAGTTTTCATCAGTATCTAGCATTATACCATCTAGTTTGGCTGCCAAAGGAGAATCTGCCAGAATGCAATAAGATACGTGTGGAAATATTTCTGTTTGGGCAGGATTAAAACTTACTGGAGTATGCGTTGCTTCTATTATTTTATTCGCAAATATTTTACCGTATTCTGTTTCTAGAATACATAGGTCGTTGCTTTCATCAATTCTATTCACCAAAGTATGCTCATATGTAGTCAACTTATTTAAACCTTTAAGTTTATCAGCGAGTGCTTTAACATATCCACTAGCATTTAGATGAGCTTGATTTTCAATGCGTAAATATGAAGTATAGGGTAATTTGTGCATTTTACCTTGATGATGAGTAATATCCAAACCACATTGGGTACCTATGTCCATTACATCTAGTAGATGTTGTGCTTGGTCTTCAGTATTTGCAAATAGATATGCTGGTAAATATTTAAACTCAGCCTTATGTGTAATGTCATATTTTAGACAGGTACTTTCTACAAATTTTTGTGCTTCAACTAAAGACTTGGTCATTAGCTGTGCTGTATCAAGCTCATATTTATCAAATGCCCTCTTCGGATCTAAGTCAACTAAACTCATCATTTGGCTGCTATTGCCACCTGTAGTACCATTAGCTAATATATCTTGCTCTAATAGAAGTATTTCTAAGCCACTATCTGCTAATGCTGCAGCAGCTGATAAACCTGTAATACCACCCCCGATGATGACAACATCCCAAATGTGTTCCCCTGTTTGTACTTGTGACATTCTATATAAATTTATATCTCTATATAGACATTAACAGGGGCAATCAGTTCAAGAAAGTCCCAAGGGAATATTGCTATGCTCAGAATTTTGCAACAATTGTATAACCATCACGATAATACCCAAAATGCCTCCGAATAGACTAAGGTATGCCAATTGTGTGATTTGCATTTCTTTAGCTACATCGTAGTTTGACTTTTTATACAACACTATCCTACCATAAATGCTAAAAATAAGTAGTGGAATACCCATTATTTTAATAAACGGTAAACTAAATATATAAATAGACAGGAACTCTGTGATAAATGATTTACCTGGAAAAATAAAGTTTAACAAAAATAAACTTACTACAAATGCCCCCAAATGATACAACCAATATCGCAAACCTTTAGGCATTTGCACCAGCAAACCAAGTGATATAATCCAGAATAAAATTGGGTATAATTCCATTAATAAATACAATAATTGCTATAATTCCTATGGAAGACTGTTGTAGTTGACAGGTTCTGTACGATAATTGGTAAAAAAATACCTTAAATCTATAGAAAAATAATGAGCTTGAAGGGGAAGACCAGTCTCAACTTTCTGCCCATCTACCCGTGTGTACTGATACCTATTGTTGGCCACATTGGTCGCCATTCTATGATAGGCTGCCCCAAGATAAATTATACCCTTACCGTTTGTTCTATATTCAAGCCCTATTCTAGCCTCTAGCCCAGCTATAACCCAGTTTCGCCTGTTGCTAATTATAGATAAGCTGTCTCCATTTTTACGCAAACTTTGTGGAAAAAAATCAAAGCTAAATCCCAATCCAGAGCTTAAATAATAGTTTTGGTTAAACTTAACCATTACCCCACCTATTACAGGTAGTTCATAGTTATCTACTCGCAGTGGTACCGTCACGTTTATCTCCCCAGTACTGTCTGAATATCTGTTTTCATAGTTTCTACGGGTATAGTTTAAGCCTGACTCTAGGTAAAATAAGCCATTCTGAGACACATTTTTCCTGACCAGGCCGCCCCAACTAAAGCCACCAGTACCTACTACGCTAATTATATTGCCATTTTTGTTGATAGATGAGGGAGCCGTCTCAAATGCAGAACTGGGAAACAAAGCTCTAATTACTACCCCGCCAATAGGCGGATTCTTATCCTTTTCATATCGTTGAGAAACACCCAGCTTCGCCTGCAACAATAGTATAATTATATATATTGTGTAGCCTATCTGGTGCTTATTTAGCATCTATCATATATGGGGTTATCGTTTTAGTTACTACAGCTTCTCTCACTGTTCTGGTTCCCATTTGCGTAACTATTTGTATGGCAACTATCTTCACTTGAACGTCTATAGCATCCCTTATATTGTCATTCTTTAAGTATAGGTAGTAGTTAGATTTTTTGGCATTGGTCACCCTGCCTTGGTCAGATACTATATTGCCGTCTTTCATTGGTATGGGCAGCTTCTCTGTGCCAGGCTCTATGTATTTCTTTAGCTCTGCCTCTGATTCAAACATCGCATAGCGCACATTATCAGATCCTGAGGACATCGTAAAGAAATTTACACCCTCTATGGCTAGACTAACTAATGGGCCAATCTCTGGAATGACAGTAGCAGCCTTAGACGCACTGTGCACAAACTTTTGTACGGCTTCCTTGTAGGCTTTTTTACCAGCTTCACCAACACCTATATAGTAACTGAATATTTTGGTATTATTTGGCAATATTATGGTAACTACCTCATAGCTCTCCTCTCTGTCTAGAGTTGTTCTACTGTGCACTCGGGTTACTCTGTCTGTCACCATTGTGGCTATGGTGTCTTGCTTTATTACAAAAGCCTCCTGTCTAGTGGCGTAGTTGGTATCGTACTTCGTTTGGAATGCCACGCTTGAATTAAAGTTACGCTTATAATCCGTATCTGGTCGACGATCTATATCTATAGCAATCACACAACTTTGCTTGGCAGTATTGGTGACACTAAACTGATAAATACCCTTCTTTACATCTTTTATATAGGCTTTCTCTGAGTTTTTAGAACTGAATGAGTAGCGAACCGTAGCAGGATATTCTATTAAGTTAATTAGGACTACACCCCTACCCTCTTTTTGCCTAAAACTTATATAAATATCGTCTTTATCTGCAAATGCATAGTAAAAGATATGAGTTTCACCAGCCATCAATTGCTTTGTTATCACGGCAACCTCTATCTTATCTGGTTTAGCCTGTAGCTGTTGGCACCATACACCACATATTATCAGCAATAAAAACTTAGTCATAATTTATAGCCTGCAAAAATCATAAAAAACTTAGTGCTTTGATGCTAAATATAGAAAGAATAGATTTAGCTCAGCTACTTGTAATATTGCGCACCAGATTACCCTCAACTAATAGCCCTGTTCGCAATTCATTGAATTTAGAACAAGTTATTGTAGTATGTCTTACACTTCCTTTGGCTAATACACCAGTCACATTAAAGCCCCAATTATTGTAGCTGCTTCCTACTGTATATTCCCAATTTGTTACTGTTAGATTTCTTACTCCTGAATTAAATGGATGTGCATTAAATGAATAAATATTGTCAGTATTATTTAATATCAAACCATATGCTTGTTGTGGATAGGAAGTATTACATACTGGTTGACCTGAAGGTTTAAAATTGACTGTTACATCTTTCAATGCAAACTTCGTTATTTCTTGGAATTTAGCATAATATTTATCACAATTTAGTCTTCCAACTTAAGGTGCACGCAATGAATCAAAACTAAAATTGTATGTCCCTCCACTTATAGTATGAAGTTTTCCTCTATACACATTAATTCCTTGTACTGAATTTCTAATTAACACACCCTTAAATGAAAACACATCGGGGTTCTCAATATTGGCACTTGTAAAAGTAATACCACGTGATAATCCATTAAAAACACTATTCCCACCTGAAAATGCAAAGCAACCGTCTATATTTGACCTAGTTAATGTCTTAGTTTTAGGGCGTACTATGACTATAGAATCGCCAACAAATAACTTAGTCCCAGAATTTTCATTTTTAAATATTTTTTACCTTGACAAAGGTTAGGAATTAAAAATTTATTCCCAATAAGAAATTAAACATCTTTTCCAGTCTTTGTATCAATCTTAATGTTTGTTGAATGATATTTTGAGTTGAATAAATAGAACGTTTCGTTTCCAAATGCTGTCAACGGTTTGGCGCTTGGTGAAGTTGGCGGATTTAGAAGCACTAAACTTTCAATTTTACACTAAGGTTCAATTGAAAAACTGAACTTGAATTTAGCACGAAACCCGCCATTACGCAAAACCGATGTTATGGGCTGGCTTTCTATTCAGCTGTCTGCTCGGCTTAGTTATATTCGCTCTTAAATAATTCAATTTCTTCACTTGCAATAACTACGTCAAGGTCTGCAATTACAGTTTTGTCAATAATAGGTGTCTTCTCAATTATTGTCTTTAAGTCATTTTCTATCCAATCAGAATTCCAAATTTGTAATGCATCATTATTTACCTTTTTGCAAAGTTTTTCTGAATATTGTCTTTTTGGGTAAAGTTTAATAGTTAGTCTTTGAAGCCAAATTTGAATGTGTCCTGTGTTTGGTATTTTTTCAAACCTTCGGCAAATTAGATCAAGTATTTCTTTCTTCTTTTCGTTGTCTGAAATAAGCGACAAAAGTTTACTGAGAATTGCAGAAGCAATTGGGTATGTTCTTGGGTTCTTATACATTATGTCAACCAAAATACTTACCAAGACGTTTATATTTTGGTTTGTTTTAGTTATCCCTTTTATTCTGTTGTAGAATTTACCCAAAGCTTTTGACAAACTTCCCGAATTTGGGTGTTCTTCGGATAGCTTATGAATAATTAATAAATGTTCTTGGATACTTTTTGCACCTTTTTTTGAAGACATCCAATAAAGTTTATCGGACTTTATAGAATTTGTAATAACATTGTTTGATACAAAAGTTTTTTGTGCGTTCAATCTCATTCCAAGGTCAATCAGAATTTCTGTCAATAGCTTGGTAATATGTTCAGCTGTCTGTGGATTGTTTGAGAAAACTCGATAATCGTCTCGATATCTTATTATTTCATAATCTTGTATGTGGATTTTGTCTGAAACTTGTATGTGGATTTTGTCTGAAACTTGTATGTGGATAATGTCTGAAACTTGTATGTGGATTTTGTCTGAAAGTTCTAAGTCAACAAATCCAAGCACCATTTCAGCAATAAAATCCATCAAAACACTTCCTTGGGGTATTCCGTTCGTCTGACCGTAAGCCATATCTTGTAAGTGCTTGTCAATATTGTTACCAATCAAGCTAGGGTCTTGCCTCTGTTTTTTTGCGGTTGCCTTTGTATGAATAGCCCAAGGGACTGAATGAGTATAAATTGAACCATAGCAATCTGCAATATCTGTATGCAAAACATATTCATACTTTAATGCTAACTCTAATGATTGCTGTTCAATTGCTTGCCACCATTGACTTATTGAAGTTGCTTTGTCCGATTGTTGGTCGTCTGACAGCAATGGAATACTATAACACCTAATATTTGAATTGGCTTGAAATTGAACAAACCTTTTTACAATTAAATCCCAATTTTCTTGTTTTGTAATTTTATTTACTAATGAAACATAAAGTGCTGGATGAATTAGTTGAAAGGGTCGCCAAGCGAATTTTCCATCCTTGTTATTAAGAAACTTATAGTTTACGTCTTCAAATTCCGCTGGTGAGTGTTTTTTTTGAAGTTCATTTTCACCGATATATACTGAAACAACTTGTAAAAGATTTTCAAATATAAAATATGACGGAAGGTCAAAGTTGAAATAGCTTTCCTCTTTGAGGAAATATTGTCTTGCGTCTGTATGATTAAGGTCTAAAATTTTTGTCATTCGTCATTTTTGAATTTGTTGGGTGTCGTTTTAAGCTGACCGCTAACGGTTTACAGCTACAAGAAGTTGGCGATTTCGGAGACGAAAACTGTTTGGCACCACAAAACTTGATACGAAGCACAAAGCTTCCATTAACCACTAAACTGTTTTTGGAACACAAAACTCCGCCTTTTGGGTAGGTGCTGTAGCGGTTCGGCTTTCTTTTCATAGTCGTTTTGTCAAACTGAAACCAAGTCCCATATTGCTGCTTTGAGTCGGGAAACTGTAAATGTTCCAAGACAACGATTTTTCTTTTGGTTTTCTGTTTGTTATTAAATTCCAACTGCTTAATATCAATGTACTTGTTCCAATTCCAATGTTTATTAAAGACAAGTTTCTTTGTGCTGGATTAACATAAGTTCCACCCCAAGTTATTTGTTCTTTATGATAATTCAATGCACCAAGTGTTATTTGTCCTGCTCCTGCAATTAGTCCTAATATCGGAACAGTCTTATTGTTAGCTCCTTTAGAAATTTGAATTCCGTTAATTGTATTTAACGACAAATTCAGTCCGCCAACTAAAGAAGAAGATACTCCATAGGCAGGTGAAATATAATTGTCAGATGGTGCAGGTCCGTATGCTGGCTGAATCATTGCACACTCTTGTTTTGTAAGACCGCTTGATTGAACCCAACTGTCGACTGTTTGGTCGTTCATTGCGAGTAAATACTCATATTTAAAATTTGAGTTTATTTCTTCTGCAATTTTTCGTCCAGCAGTTTGTTCAATTAAATAACCAACCGCACAAATATTTCCGTTTTTGTCAATGAAGCAGGGAATTCTTTTGTCAGGATGATCATAATTTTTTGGAAAAACACCTGCAGTCCAATACTCGTTGAGTAAGTCAAGCATTTTAAGTCTATTTTCTTTTTGCTTTTTCGTAAGTGAAGAGATGTTCTTACTTCTCAATTGTTTCTCAACATACTTTAAATGTGTTTGAAGTCTTTTGTTTTCATCAGTTTCATTGGTCGGTTTTTGACCAAATGTTTCTATAAAACTAATATCGCCAATTACAGCATTAACTGTTTGGTCAATTTCGCTGGATTTTCTGTTGCAACTCGCCAAAATTGTCAACACTAAAATTGTCAGGATAAATTTTGATGTCTTCATGTATCTATTTTTTAATGGTTTCTGTGTCGTTTTAAAATGAGCCATAACGTTTTGCAGAATTGCGAAGGGCGGGATTAGAAGCACCAAACTTTGATTAACCGCAAATGTGTCAGCGGAGAACTGAATCGCCAATTTTTTGTAGGTGCTGTTAGCGGTTCGTTCTTTTTTTTTTCGTTCAGTGTTGTAAGTGTCATTTTATGTCGTAAGTTTATAACC
>JAWXCF010000003.1:0-28937 GCA_034440515.1 Bacteroidota bacterium | reverse complement strand
GGAGAAACAGGCAAACCTCATTTATCTGGTGAAAATTAAACTTCAGTCACACCTCCCCCAATTCAAACCTCAAAGATTAAATTCTAGTTCTTTCATTTCAAATATTATAATATTCCTTAACCTAACCCCACTAAAACCAATAAAGGCAACACTATTGTGCTGCCTTTATTTTATTTTGGTGTGGTGATGGGCGGGATCGAACCGTCGACACAAGGATTTTCAGTCCTTTGCTCTACCGACTGAGCTACATCACCAAAATAGGACTGCAAAAGTAAGAGAATAATTGGATTAAAGAAATAAAACTTTTCACATTTTAATACTTAATATTTTTGTGTATTATTGTTCATACTATTACACAGTAGCAAAGTCTATGATATTCGCATTAATCTTATTTATTTCTACTCTGTTTTTTGTTGCAAACCTAGCAAAAATGAACAGACACATTGCCCTTGCGCAGGGTAGTTTGCCAAACGACAGACCAAATGAACGTTGGAATAATGTATTGTTAATAGCGCTAGGGCAGAAAAAAATGTTTAAAAAACCCATACCTGCTGTATTGCACTTCTTTGTATATGCAGGCTTCATTCTTATTAATATAGAGGTTGCAGAAATAATTATAGACGGAATTACTGGCAGTCATAGAATGCTGTTACCCATTTTGGGTGGGTTTTATCCCATACTTATCAATTTTTTTGAGCTATTGGCTGTATTGGTATTAGTTAGCTGTGTCATATTTATCATTAGGCGTATCGTAGTTAAGGTGCCACGTCTAAATATGAAAGAGTTAAACGGATGGCCTAAAATGGATGCGATAGTTATACTCGGTGTTGAGGTCGTGCTGATGTTAGCCATATTGTTGATGAATGCTGCTGACCAAGAACTACAACATAGGGGCGTAATTGGGTATCATCATACAGGAAACTTAATACTTAGTGGTCTATTTACGCCAATATTTGAGAATTGGGGCTATGCTGCCCTACTTGGCTTTGAACGTTTATGTTGGTGGTTTCACATATTAGGTATATTTGCGTTTTTAAATTATTTACCATTTAGCAAGCATTTACACATAGTGTATGCATTTCCTAATACTTACTACAGTAAACTTAACAGTCAGGGCAAAATGAGAAATATGCCTGCTATACAAAATGAAGTAGCTGAGATGATGGGTCTGGACAAACCAAATATTATAGATGCAAGTGATGTAGTGCTGTTTGGAGCCAGCGATGTAAATGAGTTAAATAAAACTGACATATTGGGTGCATATAGTTGTACAGAATGTGGCAGATGCACGAGCGTATGCCCAGCTAACATAACTGGAAAATTGCTTTCACCGCGCAAAATAATGATGGACACTAGAGACAGATGTCAAGAATTAGACTCTGACAGCCCAAATAAGGAGACTAATAAATTACTTGGAAATTATATTACCCATCAAGAAATATTCGCCTGTACAAGTTGTCAAGCCTGCGTAGAAGCGTGTCCCATCAACATTGACCCATTAAGCATTATTAATCAGCTAAAAAGACATATTATTATGGAAAAAGCAGAAGGTCCTAATGCTTGGAATGGTATGGTAACTAATGTAGAAAACAACGGTGCCCCTTGGCAATTCTCCCCATCAGACAGATTAAACTGGGCGACAGATATTAACTAGAATAAAATGGCTGAACCAATACAATTTAAAATATATACTATGGCCGAAATGATGGCTATGGATAGAACACCTGAAATACTATTTTGGGTAGGTTGTGCAGGATCTTTTGACCAAAGAGCACAAAGCATAACTAAAGCCTTTGTAAAGATTCTGAATAAGGCAAATGTTGACTTTGCTGTACTAGGTACAGAGGAAAGTTGTACAGGTGACCCAGCCCGGCGTGCAGGAAATGAATTTATATTTCAGATGAAGGCTGCAGAAAACATTCAAACTCTAAATGCATACGGAATTAAGAGAATAGTAACTGCTTGCCCACACTGCTTTAATACATTAAAAAATGAATATCCTGAACTAGGTGGTAACTTTGAGGTAATTCATCATACGGTATTCCTACAGGGACTACTTGATTCTGGCAAAATATCGATAGAAGGTGGTGCATATAAGGGTAAAAAAATAACTTACCACGATAGTTGCTATCTAGGTAGGGCAAACGATATATACGAAGCCCCTAGGAAATTAATAATGGCTCTGGATGCTGCCCTAGTAGAAATGCCAAGAAGCCGTAAGAATGGTTTCTGTTGTGGTGCTGGTGGTGCTCAAGTATTTAAAGATGCAGAACCAGGAAGAAAAGAAGTGTATATGGAACGTGCAGATGAAGCCATAGCAACCGGTAGTAGTATAATAGCTGCTGCTTGCCCTTTCTGTATGATTATGCTAGAGTCTGGCGTAAAAGAACAAGATCAAGCCGATAACATAAAAGTTTTAGATATTGCAGAGCTAATTGCAAATGCGCAAGATTTATAAAAAGTAAAATCTAAAAAGCAAACAGCTGAATAAATTCAGCACTTGAATTCTTAAACTTTTAACCATAAAAAAAGCCTTGTAAAATTCCAAGGCTTTTTTTGATATATATAATTTAGCTAAAAGACTAGATCTCGTAGCTCAAACTTTCTTCGATGTAAGGGTGATTAACTGGTAGTAAACCTGCTTTACTCAATTGGTAACAAGTGCTGTAACCAAATATACCCGCAAAAAATACAAAGAATCCAACCTCATAAAAACCAAAGCCAGATGCAACACCAACAGTGCCAGGCATAATTAACAAGTACCAATCAATAAAGCGACCACAAAGCAACAAAACACCTACAGTTATCAAGAACCAAGGCAAACGTTTTCCGTCACGCATCATTAATGCTAGTAAAGGTAATATGAAGTTGATACCAAAATTAGTAAAGAACAATATTTGCCAATTACCTTGTAATCTTCTTAAGTAATAAGGAATCTCCTCTGGTAAGTTAGCGAACCAAATAAGTAGGAATTGAGCAACCCAAGTATAAGCCCAGAAAATACTGAAACCAAACATAAATTTACCCAAATCGTGGAAGTGATTTTCTGTAATCCATTCGAAATATCCGTTTCTACGTAGTAACGTTAATGAAATAACAGTAACTGTACATAGGGCAACCAAACTACCAGCAAATACATTCACTGCATAAATGGTACTGAACCAATGTGGCTCAGTTGACATAAACCAGTCAAATGCTGAGAAACAAAAGGTTAAACCAAATATTGGAAGAAATACAACACTCCAATAGTTTGACTTTTCAAAATATAACAAACCGCCTTGTTGGTCTTCTTTTAATGAGAACATTCTAAACATTCTTCTAAAGAATATCCATAATCCGAAATAGACTACTATTCTGATAACGAAACCATTAAAATTTAAGTAAGCAGACTTACCTTGTAATATCTTATCATTAGCAACTATGTCCTTATCCATCCATTCATACAAGCTTTTAAAGCCATTATGGTCGCCAATAAATGATGCAATAATGATGATTATGAAAAATGCGAATGAAATAGGAAGATATCCAGAGAATGCCTCTGTTAATCTTTTAAATCCACTAGCCCAGCCTGCTTTTGCTGCATACTTGATGCAAATAAAGGCAAGAGATAAAATAGCTATAGCAGTAAAAAAGAAGTTGCTAAGCATAAAGTTAGCCCAAAACCTGGCCATTGGAGCTGGAGTTGCTACAAAGCCTATGGCTACCAAAATAGCACCAAGTGCTGCAATACCTAAAAAGGTAGTTTTGGTTTTACCTGTGAAATTAAATTGCTGTTGTGAAGGAATATGACTTTGCATTTCTATTTGATATCAATTAAGATTTTGCAGGTTTAACTTTTGATAAATTTTTGGTATCTGCCTTAGCATCAGTAGCAGCTGGTGCAGGTGCAACAGTACTATCTGTTGCAACTGGGGCATCACTTGGCATATTTGCTAAATACTTAACGTAGTTTACCAACTGCCAGCGTTGGGTTGGGCTAAGCAAATGTCCGTGCGCACCCATCAAATTTTTACCATTTGTTATGGTGTGGTAAATTTTACCTTCTGGTAATTCTTTAATGTAAGCGTCTTGATAAGCTTGAAAAGTACCAGGCTTAGGAAACTTACCAGATGCCATTAACGAGCCGTCATTTTTGCCTGTATAACCGTGGCAATGCCAACAGTATATATTGTAAAGTGCTTTACCCTCTGTTAGATTTAATTCTGTCTTACTTACCGGATTTACCAAAGTAGTAGCAGCTAATTCATAACCTGCAGTTGAATTAGGCAAAGAATATCTGTAATCTGCCTTACCCCTAGCTACAGAGCCCTCAGCAGGTAAACGCATATTGCTAGAATCTTTATTGTAAGGATTGGTGTTATCACCTGTTTGTGACCAACCTTCATACCCTTTTGAGTGGTACATATCGCCAGCTACTCCATATTCAAAACCTTGATCATTTGGCTCATAATTACTAGAAGACGGACTTCTATCGTAACTACAAGAACTCAAACTAACAACTGACAGTAAACTTAAGATGTATAATATTTTTTTCATTACTGTTTCGTACTTATTTTAATCTGATTGGTACAGGACCAGGGAAATTATGCGTAATGTAATCATCGTTTCTAACTGCTTCGGCTTTCATAGCAATCATATCATTTCTAATATTATCACCAATGCTACCTTCTTCTATTAGTAATACAAATCGATCGTCAGTAGCTCTAATTTCATAAATTACAGGCTCTACCCCTGGTGATAGACCACAAACCCACATATAGGTAACTACCATTCCGATAGAACCAACCAATACAGATAATTCAAACATAATTGGAATAAATGATGCTAAAGGCCAAGTTGGTTTACCGCCGTAGTTAATCGGCCAATCTACTGCAAGCATATAACTCATCATACTTAATGCTATTAGAAAACCTAAACAGGCAAATGCAAATGCTGCATATCCTAATCTTGAGTATTTTAAATCCAATAAGCGTTCTAAGCCGTGCACTGGAAATGGTGTGAAACAGTCTAGTATTTTATAACCCTTATCATTTGACAATCTAATTGCGTCTTTCAACGTATCATCATCATCAAAAACAGCTACTATTGCCGGGGTTCTTGTAATTTTAATCATAGTGGAAGTAAGATTTTATACTTTATATAAATGATTATAAGTTTTAAAGTACTGGTTTTCCTAATATTTCAGGATTTGCATTATCATCAGTGGCGGCATTACGCTCATCATCGTGATGGTCATCGTTTTGACTATGATCATCATTTTGTGTTACAGCAATTTTTGCTGCTTGAGTTATTGCGTAAGCCTTGTGTATATCATAGTTTTGGTCTTGATATCCGTAAATAGCTTCTTTAGGCTTACTAGTTAGTGTAGCTTTCAAGATTAATTTCACTTCTGCAATGGCTATAACTGGAAGGTATTTTGCAAATAGTAAGAACAAAGTAAAGAACAATCCAAATGTACCAATGTAAATTCCCATTTCTACCCAAGTAGGTGAATACATAGCCCAACTAGATGGTAAGAAGTCTCTATGTAATGAAGTGACAATGATTACAAATCGCTCAAACCACATCCCGATATTTACAAATATGGTTAAACACCAAATGAAGTTTATGTTTCTACGCAGTTTACCAAACCAGAAAAACTGTGGTGATACTACATTACAAGTAATCATAGACCAATATGCCCACCAGTATGGACCGAATGCTCTGTTGATGAATGCAAAACCTTCATAATCATTTTGACCGTACCACGCCATAAAGAACTCAGTAGCATAAGCCAAACCTACCATACTACCAGTTAAAGTTATTATTTTAGCCATTGCTTCAAGGTGCGCTACTGTAATATACTTCTCTAGACCCATTACCTTTCTAGCAATAATCATAAGAGTCAATACCATTGCAAAGCCTGAAAATATAGCCCCTGCTACGAAGTACGGAGGAAATATAGTTGTGTGCCAACCTGGGATGATAGAAGTCGCAAAGTCAAACGATACTATAGTGTGTACTGATAATACTAGCGGTGTAGATACACCTGCAAGTATTAATGATACAAGCTCAAATCTATTCCAGTGACGCATAGACCCAGTCCACCCAAAACTAAAAAATGAAAATATGTTTTTTCTTAATTTACTTTTAGATCTATCGCGCAATGTTGCTAAATCTGGAATTAAACCTGTGTACCAGAATAAAACTGAAACAGTTAAATAAGTAGAAATTGCAAATACATCCCAAAGCAAAGCAGAATTAAAGTTTGGCCAAAGTGGACCTAAGTCATTTGGTAAAGGCAGAACCCAGAACGCATTCCAAGGTCGGCCCATATGTATAATTGGAAAGAGTGCAGCACAGAGTACGGCAAATATGGTCATTGCTTCAGCTGAACGGTTTATCGAGTTTCTCCATTCTTGGCGAAAAATTAACAAGATGGCAGAAATAAGAGTACCAGCGTGACCGATACCAATCCACCAAACAAAATTTGTGATGTCCCAAGCCCAGCCAATGGTCTTGTTGACACCCCAAGTACCGATACCATAGGTAACAGTATAACCTATACAGAAGAAACCGTACATCATTACCAATACAGAAACTGCAAAACCTGCCAGCCAATATTTACTTGGTCTAGTCTCTGTTGGTACACATATATCGTGAGTTATGTCAGTATATGAGGGGTTACCTACTATGAGGGGTTCTCTTATGGGACTCTCGTGCATATATCTTTATTTATAATTAAGATTCTAATTTTAAAATTTATTAAGCAATGGGTTCAGTTGCTCGAACTTTAGAAAGGTAATGTACACCAGGACGCGTATTCAATTCTGTAAGAATGGAATAATTCCTTTTGTTATTCACCAATTTATATATTTCGCTTTTCTTGTCATTCATATCTCCAAATACAATTGCATTAGCTGGGCAAGTCTGTTGGCAAGCAGTTCTGACTTCACCGTCTTTCAGGGTTCTATTTCCTTTTTTAGCCTCTAGCTTACCCATTTGTATTCTTTGTACGCAGAATGTACATTTCTCCATTACTCCACGCATACGTGTAGTAACATCTGGGTTTAATACCATTTTACCCAGTTCATCATTCAAATGATAATCAAACTTATCATTATTATAATAGGCAAACCAATTAAACCTTCTTACTTTATATGGACAGTTGTTTGCACAATATTTAGTACCCACACATCTATTATATACTTGTTGGTTTAGACCTTCAGATGAGTGGTTTATCGCATTTACAGGACAAACATTCTCACAAGGCGCATTTTCACAATGCTGGCACATAAGTGGCTGATAAACTACCTTAACATTTTCATAGTTAATGGTTTTATCATCTTCCATTTGGTCTATTTCTTTATACTTATTGTGCATTTCACCTTTAGTGTCACCCACAGAGAAATATCTATCAATACGCATCCAGTGCATTTCGCGACGAAGACGGACTTCATCTTTCCCTACAACTGGTACATTATTTTCTGCAGAACAACTTACTACGCAGGCATTACAACCTGTACAAGCGTTAAGATCTACAGCCATACCCCAATGGTGACCAGGGAATCTCCAGTCGCGGTACATACTCATTACGTGAGCGCCACCTGCTTCCGCCTCTTCAGGTTGACCATAGTTACCCATTGCCATTTCAGCTAGAGTTGTTTCCCTTACTAGATCTCTACCCTCCATATTATGGTGCGTTTGAGTAAAGGCCAAGTCATAGGTTTTACCTGCAGATTTAGCCGTAACTCCAGTAAGTGAATAATTAAAATATCCACCTTCTACATTAACTAAACTGTAAGCATTATAACCAGCAACTTTATTCGCAACTTTACCTGCTTTTTCTTCAAGTTTTCTACCGTATCCGAATGCAAGAGCAATCGTTTTATCTCTCTGACCTGGTTGTAAAATAATTGGGGCAGATATTGTTTTACCATTAACTGTAATGTCGATTACATCTTCATTTGACAAGTCTTGTTCAGCTGCCCACTTAGGTGAAACTAAAGCTACAGCATCCCAACTTACTTTAGAAATTGGATCTGGCAATTCTTGTAACCAAGGATTGTTAGAATTTTGACCATCTCTGATGGCAACTTCCTCGTGCAATATTATTTCTAAACTTCCAGCAGCTTTTGTTTTTACTTTTCCACCCGCCATAGCTGCATAGTTACCAGCTGAGGCAATTGATGAAATGCTAGATATTACTGTAGTAACTATATTGCTACCGTCTATTTTCTTATCAAAATAGTTAGGAATCCAACTGCTTGTTTTTACAAAACCTTTTTCAAGGAGGCTTTCCCAAGACCTCATATTTCCGCTAGACATATCATTACTTAAACCTAAAGTAGTAACTGTGTTAGCCTGTAAATAATCGTGATAGTTTACGTTATTTCCTGTCCAATGTAACAATGACTCTTGCCATTGTCTGGTATTGAATATTGGTGTTATAGTTGGTTGAATAAAGCTTACAAAGCCACGACGTGGTTCTGCATCTCCCCAACTTTCTAATGCATTATGTGTAGGTGCAACATATTGGCAAGCTAAAGCAGTTTCATCTAATTTTTCAGAGAATGAAACACTTAAACCAGCCTTGCTAATTGCATCAGCTAAATTTTTACCTTCAGCTAATGTATATACCGGATTTACATCTGCACCTATTAAAATAGCTGCAACTTTACCTGTCATTAGCTCCTTTACTAAGTTTATAACCTGAGCATCATTACCACGTCTTTGTAAACTAACATTTTGCAAGTTTAGAGTTTTACCATAGTTGCCCAACATTTCATTAATAGACACTACCAATAACTGATGATTGATGTCATTAGATGAGGTAATAACAATGCCTTTACCACCGTTTTCTACTAATTTCTTAGCTGCTAAACCGATGCTGTTGCCCATTAATTCTAAAGTGCTATTACCTACAGCAGGTTTGCCTAATAACTTAGCTACTTTATCGTGTAAACTAATCAAAACTTCACCATATTGACTAGGTGCAACAACAGCCCTATAGTCTGCATTACTACCCGTCAATGATAGGTTCGATTCGAACTGGAAGTGGGTCAACATTGTTGTTTGACCTTCATCTACTTTCCTAGCATTAGTATAGTCTTTAGTAAACTCCACTGGAGATAACCAAGTACCTAAGAAATCTGCGCCAACACTAACAACTGCACCAGCTTCTGAAAACTGGTAACCAGGAATTGCATCAATACCAAATACTTGTTTGTGAGCATCAATTAAAGCACTGAATGAAACAGCATCATACATTATATGTTGGGCTGAGGTATATTTTGCTTTAAACTCGTTTATTGCTTTTAATGAAGTTGGACCATTAACCGATCCTGTTAGCAATACTATTTTGCCACCAGAAGTAGAAATATTATTAAGTTTAACTTGTACCTCTTGGTCTAGTTTGGTCCAAGTAGTTGCTTTTCTTGCAGATTGCGGAGCGGCTAGTCTTCCAGAATCATACAAGCTTAAAATAGTTGCTTGACCTACCGCACAAGCTCCACCTTTGTTAATAGGAGAATTATCAGTACCCTCTACTTTAATTGGTCTGCCCTCTTTAGTCTTAACTATCAAACTACAGTTAGCCTGACAACCCATACAGGTAGTCGCATAATAGTTGGCTATGCCTGGCTCATAATCTACAGGTTTAAATACGTAAGGAACTATTTTTTTAATTGGAGTCTTACTACAAGCCGCTAAAGTGGCTGCAGATATACTAAAACCCATTAGTTTTAGGAAATCACGACGACCAGTTGTTAGGCCTAAAGTATCATCATTTAAGACATCGCCCATTGGCAATTTCTCAGCAAACTCATTTTGTTTAGCCCTGACAAATGATGGCTCACTATTGAGTTCATCTAAGCCTTTCCAATATTTAGGAGTATTCTTTTCCATTGTTTAATCTGCTTAATTTAGGTAAATGATTGGTTTGATTAATAGTGACATTTTGCACACTCAAGACCGCCCATTTGTGCGACTGTATATGCTTTGTGTTTCTCAACAAAGTCATAAGTTGCAGCATAGTATTTGTTGCCTTTACTGTCTATTTGTTTCTCACGGTGACAGTTTATACACCAGCCCATTTCAAGGGTAGCTGTTTGCTGTACACGCTCCATTTGATTTACAGCACCGTGGCAATTTGCACACTGTAGTTTACCCGCCTTAACGTGTTGGGCGTGGTTAAAGTAAACGTGATCAGGTAAATTGTGAATTCTTACCCATTTTACTGGATTTGGGTTATTACCGTACTCGCGTTTTTCAGCATCATAGTCCATCGCTTTATAAATTTTGGCGATTTCAGTTTTACCGTATTGTGGTCCTTGTTGTATGGCGTTGTGACAGTTCATACAAACGTTTAGTGATGGTATGCCTGCTTGTTTGCCTTTCTCAACGCCTATGTGGCAATATTGACATTGTATGTTGTATTGACCTGCGTGAAGCTTATGGTTAAATTTAATTGGTTGCTCAGGAGCGTATCCAATTTGTGTACCTAAGTCCTGAGCCCTGCCGTACCACCCTACTACAGAGAATAGAAAGATAACCAAACCTAAAAATAGGAAAAACATAGTTTTATTTAGTCTGGTATTGTACCAAAATAGCAACTTAGAAAGTCGAGTTTCTTTGTGAACTATATCTTGATTTACATTTCTCAATAAATCTACCTGCTTTCTAGCTCGGTATAAAATTACGGCTATGACACCTAATAGTAATAAAAGTGTTATTAATAAACCTAAGGCTATTTCATTCGGTAGCCCTAATAGACCGCCTGCAACATTGCTATTCATATATGAACAATTCTTTTCCTGTTAGTTAATAAATTTCGGCAATTAAGAAATTAAGATTATGAAAAAACTGATGAAAATCAACCTGAACTATGTTGTTGCTAAAATCAATTTTATAAATAATTGATAGTGTACTATTTAGATAGTTAATGTGTTGAATATCAGTATTTCCGTTCGTTGTCAATGTGATATAATCTCTTATAATTAATCTGGGCAAAGTTATGAAGGATTTGATAAGGTAAAAATAGTAGTTGAATCTATTTCTAATTTAGATATTGTCTAAATTAAGTACCATCTACATCTACTAGGCCAATATGTATTAAAGCATCGCCTGCATATACTACCGGACTATAATTTACACCAATGGCAAAACCATTCACTGGAGAAGTGACAATGCGTTGATATTCATTAAATGGGTCACTAATTTGTCCTAGCTTTTGACCTTCTTGTATCTGCATACCTTCATCTATATAAAACTGAAACAAGCCTGCATCTTCGGCCCTAATCCAAGTGGATCGATTTATAATAATAGGTGGCAGTTGTATCATATCAGTTGGATTTGCATCTGTAAAACCGTACTTATATAAAAATCTTAGTGTCCCTGCTATTCCGTGTTCAATGGCAAACTCACTAAAGCGCAAAGATTGACCAGCTTCATATACCACAATGCTTTTCCCGTACTTTTTAGCTTCATATCGTAAAGATCCATCTATGTAAGTACTATTTACAATTAAAGGTGGAGAAAATGATGTAGCCATTTCTAGTGCAGTACTATCTAAAAAGTCACATCTTACTTGCGGAAAATTACTTCTGTTTGCACCACCAGTATGGAAATCTATCCCCATATCAATGTTTGGTAAAATCATATTGGTTACGTGCCAAGCAACTCTAGATGCTAGTGAACCCATCTTAACCCCAGGGAAACTTCTATTGGCATCTTTACCATCAGGAAGTTCTCTATTAAAATTTAAAAAACCATAGATGTTAATAAGTGGTATGGCAATAACGTTACCCTTTTTCACTTTTAAGTTTTCACTTTCTATTAATCGTCGTACTATTTCTACTCCATTTACTTCATCACCGTGAAGTCCTCCACTTATCAGTAGTGTGGGCCCTGACTCTAGTCCCTTATATACATAAACTGATAGATAAACAGGGGTACCGCTAGGAAGCCCAGCTATAAGTGTGTGATGTATGGTACTTTGGCCTGGTAGCAATGAATCTAAAATGTTAGCTATTTCATCTGACTGCATTGTTTACAAATATGTGCAAATACAAGATAGCTATGTTAGTTTTAGCCTAAAGAATTTATCTATTTGCACGCTCTTTATCCATATCGCTCTGGGTTTTCATTGGAATTTCTTTTAGGAAAAATGAAAATATTAAACCCACTAAACTGGTAAAAAATCCGATTAAAAATATCAATCGGAGTGATTGTGGTAGCGCAATCTGCATAGTACCAAACAATTCAGCTATTTGAGACTTATTTAAAAACTTACCAAGAAGCCCAATTTTATTTTCATTAAACAAGTCTGTCGGCTTGTGTAAAATTTGTTGAACTTGTGCAGGAAATTGATGGTTTTGAAAGAAAACGGCAAATTCATCTCTTAAAGTAAATAACATAACTGCACCCAATATAGCAGAGCCCAAACTACCGCCTATATTTCTAAAAAAAGCAACAGAACTGGATACTACACCCAACTCACGCTGCGGAAATGCATTCTGAACACAAAGATTAAAGACTGGGGTTAACTGACCCAAGCCTGAACCTACTAAAATAAGAACTGGAATTAAATACCCGTTTGGGATATTAACGCCGAGTTGACTTAATAAAAACATTCCTACTAATGCGAAACTAAAACCTAACATCACAATAAACTTATACTTACCTGTATTTGCTACCAATCTGCCCGATATTATAGCTGATGCAACAAAGCTTAACATTAATGGGGTGATAGTTGCGCCAGTTTCTGATGCAGATTTGTTTAATACAGACTTTACATAAAGGGGAATAAATATGACACAAGCGAAGAAAGTGATATTGCTTAGCATTATGGAAATAACACTTACATTGAATATGCGACTTTGAAATAAATGTAATGGAATAATGGGATTGTCAGATTGTCGCTCGTTTCTAATGAATACTAATAACATTATTGCGCTAAAAGCAAACATACCTATAATGGTAAGTGAGTTCCAATCAAATAAATCTCCACCCCAATTTAAAGCTAGAAGCATAGGTACAATTGCAAGTATTAACAGAATGATACCCGCTATTTCTATCTTTTTCTTAACTAAACTTAAAGAACTATTTGCTGGCATATAAATATATACGGCAAGCAATGCTATGATACCAAGGGGAATGTTAACCAGAAATATCCAATGCCAACCGAAATGTTCAGTTAAATATCCACCTAGACTAGGGCCTAATATGCTTGCAAACCCAAACATACTACTTACATACCCCATATATTTTCCACGCTCTCTAGGAGAAAACAATTCCCCTACTATGGTAAATGCACTACTTAATATAATACCTCCACCCATACCTTGCAGGCCCCTTGCTAATATAAGTTGAATCATTGTTTGGCTAATACCACACAGAAAGCTAGCGAAAATAAAGATAGAAATACCGTACAGGTATATAAGTTTCCTACCATAGTTATCAGCAAACTTTCCAGAAATGGGAATGATTACTGTGCTACAAAGTAAATAGGCAGTAAATGGCCAACTATATAATTCCGCACCTGAAAGTTGGGTGATTATATTGGGCATTGCTGTACTAACAATACTGTTATCTAAAGCAGCTAATAATACTCCTAACATTACACCAATTAGAATGGGCACAACATTTTTTGGTGCTTCTTCTGCAATTGCAGCAATGGAAATCTGATTGCTATTTTGAGTCATAATTACGTTGCGGATTTATATTATAATTGGTGTTGCAACATTAATTAAAAACTTTCAATCAAGCTTCGTATTATACATAATTAATTTTATACTATTTTTATTTATTTCAGATTTAGTGGCAAGAATAATTTTTCATACTAAATAATATTATTAGTATGTTTTAATTAAATATTTTATTTCATTTTGCAAATAAGCATAACGAATCACAATGCAAGGAATTGACATCATCGCTTTAAAACATATTAGCACCACAGAAAAAGGTGGTACTTACGAATTCGAATCAAATAGAATTGGAACTATGGTATTAGGCAGAAGAAACGCCCAAACAGTTAACGGTAGGCACTACCATAGTGGCATTAGCGTAACTAAAAATCCTGAAGTATTTATATTGCTAAGTGGCACTATTGAACTTAATGCAAAAAATTTACTAACTGATGAAATATTCTCGTTAATCATTAAAGAGCCAATTCAAATAAACATTCATCCATATGTTTGGCACGAAATAATAGCTAACACGGAAATTGTATTTATTGAGCTAAACAGCCTGCAAGAACACATAGATGACACTCACTATTCAGATATATTACCAACTACAGAAAGACCTATACTAGTCTAAGTAGAACGCTTTATTTCACCATCCATTAGTGTATAGAGTCTTGGGTGATGGCTATATCTTTTCTTTAAGTATGCAGTATAGGTATCGCTATATTTGATTCTATGATGTAAAACTTCAGAGTAAACGCCCTTTAAACCTAATAGCAATTCTGCAACTTCCCTTACAGCATAGCTACCCCCAGTATTGGCAGTTACATAGTCTGCCATTTTCTCGCGCTCAACAAATTCACGCATCAATAAAGTACCGCCGTTTTTAACAAAGAATCTAACCCCACAAATGTTGGCCACAGGTAAATCCAATACATCATCATATACAAATAAAACCTCCTCAGGCTTTAGGTTATGGGCTAAAGTGAAATGCGTAAATGCAGAAGTTTTATCTTTAACATTTGCAAATACGTCATCAAAATTTTCACGCTTTGCAAATTCCAAAGCAGTTTGATTATTTTGACCAGTAATAATTGCCGTAAGTGGCATACTGCCATTTAAAAGCCAATAGCCAAATCGAAGTAGATTAGTACCCATACTATCACTTTCGCTAAATGGGCTATCTCCATTTATGTCTTTATTTCCATTATTAAATACACCGTCCCAATCAAAGACAAAAGCCTTAATAGGTAGTAATTTTCTCCTAATTTCTTCAGGTGTAGCTACAAATTTACCCCCAGCAGAGATGAAGGAATTGGCAATTTTTTCGATTTGTATTTGTTCCAAAATTTTAAATCTCGCTAATTTTTACAATATCTTGAATGTCTAACATACCTACTGGTGTGTTACCGTTAACAACAATTAAATTATCAACTTTGTGTTTTTTAAGCATTTCAGAAGCCTCAATTAATAGTGCTGAACCTGAAATATGTAAGGGCAACTTGTGTTCCAAATTAGAAATTTTCATTTCCAAAGCGTCTTTACCTTTTTCTTTTAGCAACCTTCTAAGGTCACCATCTGTAAATATTCCCATTAACTCATCATTGCTATTTACCACACTTACAGCACCTAATCCACTTTCTGTCATTTGTACAATAGCATCTAGAATACTATTTTCTACCTTAACACGAGGATTGTAATCTCTAATTACATCAGAAACTTTATATGTCATAAGGCGGGTATGCTCAAAAAACTGCTGGGTACCTAGTGCTGTGAAGTTATTGTCTGTCAAAACTTTCATCAACTTCCAAGGAACAGTGATGGTATGAACTCCTAGGTTTATAGCATTACGTACGTGCTCTACATTTCTAACACTGCTAAACATAATTTTGGTATCATAACCGTAGTAATTCACAGCATTCACGCATTGACTTACTAAGTCTAATGCGTCGTGACCTTGGTCCTGTAATCTTCCAACTAATGGGCATACATAGGTAGCACCTGCTGCCATAGCCATATAGGCTTGTTGCAGAGTATATATTAGGTGTATATTAACTTTAAAACCATTATTTACCAGCATTTTACAGGCTTTAACCCCTTCTAGCGAGACTGGAATTTTATAAACTGTAGTACTTTTATCTAAACCTAAGTTAGTAAGTCTTACTGCCTCTTCATATATTTTTTCTGCTGTTTCGCCTAGGGCTTCTACTTGAAGTACAGGAACCATTTTGGCTAATTTCAATATAGTACCATCTACATCAGTAATTCCCTCTCTGTGCATAAAGGTAGGTGTGGTAGTTAATCCTGACAAAAAGCCCAATTTAAAGGCTTCTTGAATTTCATTCATATCTACGCTATCTAGATAAAGTTCCATTCTGTAATTTCTTAGTTGTTTTCTATTGTTGTTAAATTTCTTGACTGAACCTCAGCTTGATGTATGGCGATAAGTGGCAATAAAAATTGCTCTAAGTCATACACGCACATTTGGCTAGCAGCATCACAAAGTGCTCTGCCTGGCTCTGGATGTGTTTCTATAAATAATCCGTCTATGCCGGCAGCTACACCAGCTCTGGCTATTGTAGGTAAAAATTCACGAGAACCACCCTTTGGGTCAGCACTAGGTATTCCGTATTTTCTAATGCAATGTGTAATGTCAAATACTACAGGAAATCCTGTTTGACGAAGATGATAGAAAGCACGTGGGTCAACTATTAGGTCATTATAACCGAACACATAACCACGTTCTGTTAATATAATTTGATCATTTCCAGCAGCTATACATTTCTCAGCGGGCTTAATCATATTTTCTGGTGCCAAGAATTGTGCGTGCTTCAAATTTATAACTTTACCAGTTTTAGCAGCCTCAGTAACTAATACCGTTTGCATTACTAGGTATGCTGGTATTTGAATAACATCTAATACTTCTGCAGCTGGTTTAGCTTGGTCTGGATAATGAATATCGCTTAGTACAGGAAAACCAAACTGATGTTTAATCTCTTGTAAAATTTTCAGACCTTCATCTAGTCCAGGTCCTTGGTAAAAATCAGCTGAGCTTCTATTATCTTTTTGAAAACTAGATTTATATATAATCGGGATATTTAACCTTTGGCTCACCTCTGCTAATTTTTCAGCAGTTTTAAACATTGTATCTCTATCTTCTATCACACAAGGTCCAGATATTAAGAACAATTCATCTGCACCGCAAGGGATATCTTTAACTTTAATTATTTTATCTGACACGTACTCAGTTTATTTTTTTTGCTAACAGAATTGGCATTAATTACCCCTATAACTATTCGCCTATGACAATAATGAGCAAATATAAGAAGGTTTAAGTATAGCCCTAATTAATATTAAAACTGTCCAGATAATTGCAGCGTAAATGTGCGTGGAGCATTTGTATTGCCTGGAACCTCCATAAATAATTTGTTACCAGCATTTTTGACATTGAAACTTAAATTCACCTTAGAATTAAATTTAAAACTTAGTCTAAAGTCTATAATAGATGCTCTTGAAAAGTCTTGCCAATAGTTATTCTGTTTCAGCCCTTTGATTAATTCTATAAAGAATAAGTCCATATTCTGAAATCCACTCATAGCGCTGTAATATGCTCCAAATCCAAAGCGACCATAACTTGCGTCAAGATTTGCTCTAAAAGTGTGGGCACGTCTATATTTTAAATATTGCGAATAACTAGCTGTATCTGCAACTGTTCTATTGTAATCCTTATTTAAAGGGTTTATGTACGTATAGCCTATCAACGTTTGAATGTTTCCTTTCTCATACTCATATTTAGCACCTGTACTTATTTCGAAACCAGTAATTTGAGTTGATTTTATATTTTGGGCTGCAAAGCCTAAATAATTGAATGCCTGTGTGGGTGAAGCTGTATCAGGTAAATAAAGTCCAAACAGAAACTCTATCATATTGTCATAGCGCGATTGAAAAGCCGAGGCATCTACATAGCCACTTAATCGTTTGTGTTTATATAATTGGCGAATTCCAGCTTCAAATGTTTTTCCGCGTTCGGCATTCAAATTTTCATTTGGAAATATTTTTATAGCGCCACTTTGAGTTCTGCTAAATCGCTCTGCAACACTTGGGTATCTAAAGCCTTGGGCTAAACTCATTCTTAGAAATGTAGCATTAGTTAATTTCACATTAGTAGCTAACCTATATACTGGTATAGATACTGGCTTTACATTGTCTATGCTGTAGTACTCGTACCTGCCACCTAGGGTAAATTTAAATCTTCCTATTTCAGGGTTTAATTCTAAATAAGCAGCCGCATTTCTTCCACTATGATTTCTGTAAAGTGTTGGGCTAGTTACAGTAGTATATGTAAAGGTACTACCTGCATTTAGACTGGTATAAAGTTTACCAATTGTAGGTAATTTTTTAGAAAATAGATAGTCAAGATACCATACCCCAGCATTACTACTGTTTCCTACTTGACTACTATTTAGGGTTTTAAAATATCTAGACTTTAAGCTATGACTTGTTCTTAAATTTTGATAATAAGTGATGCTACCATCTAAGTGGTACCTTTTATTGTCATACGGACTAATAGTGCCAGCTAGAGGCGTTAAAGGACTAGCTACGTCTCCAAATAATACAAAGTCTGAACCCTTTTGCCTAAAACCATTAATGCTACCAGCCCAAAGCCATTTTTTCTGAATATCTAAATGCCCATTTAATCGGACATTTGCTCTAAGTAAATTAAAGTTTTCGCCTATTCTGTATCCATTATCAGTTAATTGATATACACTTGTGACCAAACCTATTTTGCCAAATGTATTGCGATAAGCTACGTTTCCACCGAATTGCATTCGACTACCAGATTTGGCAATTTTGAAACTTTTGGGATTTGGATCATCATATACAGAGGCGAATAATCTATAGCCTACAAATTCTGTATCAGAAGGTAATGCTGTTCGCAACTGAATGGTACCCTCTAGTGCTGATGAACCATATAAACTGGCTGCTGGTCCCTTTAAGACTTCTACTTGGCTGAAATTCTCAATTGGTAGATATGCCCATTTTACATCACTTGCGTCACCACTTAACAATGGCATATCGTCCAGCAACATTAAAATTCTACTACCTGCACCATAGCTAAAACCACTAATGCCCCTTATAGACATTTGATCTTTCTGTATATTAACACCAGGCAATTTTGCCAAGACTTGATTTAATTGAGTAGTCTGGGTGTTTGCTATAAATTCTGGGCGAATAACTTCTAGACTTTGCGATAGGCGAACCCTACTTTCACCTTCTCTATTGCTGGTTACCACTATTTCTTGAAATGCAGCCCCTATTTCTAGTTGAACATTAGTATCTACAATTGTACTATAAATGGTAATCGACTTAGAATTATAGCCTATACCTACTATTTGTATCTGGGCAGGATAACTAAATTTCTGCGTGATAGTGTTGGGAATTTCTATTTTGCCTTGAGCATTACTGGTATTGCTCTTAAAAATGCCATTTACTAAAATAACAGCATCCGGAATGCCAGTGCCATAGCCAGCATCTGTAATGGTAACATTCCACTGTGCAGATGCATTATGACTGCAGATACTTAAAATTACAAGTATGGTAAATAGTCTAACTGAAGAATGCTTTAGTTTATGCATATTTGAAGCAGGCAAATTAAGTTAAATAATGGATTGGGAGTTAATAAGAAGTGCTTTGGCGTTGCAAAGTTTACCTAAAGTTGGGCCAGTTGCAGCTAAAAATTTAATTGCTTATACCGGTTCTGCTGATGCGGTATTTACTGAATCGACTAGAGCCTTAATGAAAATACCTGGCATAGGTAAAGAAATAATAAATAGAATTAAGGAAGGCGCAAACCTCAAGAAAATAGATGACGAAGTCAATTTTATAGTTAAGCACAATATAAAGGTACTTTACTACCTAAATCAAGATTATCCATATCGACTAAAGGAAGCAATGGACTCACCCATCTTATTATTTTATAAAGGAAATGCAGACCTAAACCAAAGAAGAATTTTAGCTATTGTTGGCACTAGAAAAATGTCCGCCTATGGTAAAGATATTTGCGCCAATATAGTAACTCAACTACAAAAATACAATGTTTTGACAGTAAGTGGCTTAGCTGCCGGTATAGATACTGTTGCACATAAACAATCTATAGAAAATAACCTAAGTACAGTTGGGGTAATGGGAACAGGAATGCAACACATATACCCAGCATCTAACAGAAACTTAGCTATTAATATGCTTCAAAATGGTGGACTATTAACTGAATTTTGGAGCTATACCCACGGAGAACCTGGAAATTTCCCTGCTAGGAATAGAATTGTAGCTGGCATATCTGACTGCACACTAGTTGTAGAAACTGCTATAAAAGGGGGCGCAATGATTACAGCACAACTGGCCCTAAACTATGACCGAGACATATTTAGCATACCAGGGCGGATAGGTGATAAACAAAGTGAAGGTTGCAACTACTTAATTAGAACACAAAAAGCTACCCTTGTAACTAGTGGTGATGAAATAGCATACCATATGAGATGGGATGACCCAAGCCCCAAAACTGAAAAGGACTACACCAAACTAAACATACCTGCAAAAGCCAAATCACTAGTCAAACTATTAAGCGAACACGACCGTTTATCTATTGATGTTTTAACTCAGAATGTAGAGCTAACTACTAGTGAGCTAAATTTGTTACTACTAGAATTAGAAATGGTTGATATAATAGAAGGACTACCCGGCAAATACTACAGATTGAAATTGTAACAATAAAATGACACTAAATACTACCATCGCAAACGGAACTATAGAATTGTGGCCAGCAGACCAAAATAAATCAATATTAGCAGGAGGTATATTATCAATTTTGGCCCTATACCTAATTATTCAAATATTAAGTAAATGGCTGAATGAAAAGCAGGTGCGATATGCTAAGTTAAGTTTATTAACCAGTAGCATTGGCTTATTAAGTTATTACTTCTACAGTACAGAAGTTTGGGTTGGTGTTTTTTTAAGTGTTGCAGCTGGGTTCAGTATAGCCTGGTACTTTAGAGAAGTATAGAGCTTAGCGGGATAATTAATTACTCTTCTTTACGAATTCAGTCTTAACCACCATCATTGTAGTTCCTATTTTACCCTGAATTTCCCAAACATTGTTGGTGAATTTGATGTTTTTCATAACAGAACCTTGCTTTAAGTCAGGTGCACCTTTCACTTTAATAGCCTTAATAATGTGGACATTGTCCCCCTCAATTAGTAAGTTTCCATTTGAATCTTTAACCTCTACTTCCATCTAGCGAAGGTAATGCAAGGATAATTGTAAATTAAGATTATGATTAATTTGAAGGAGCACATTACTCTCCAGTTTCATAAATCCATAAGTGGCACACATTCCCTTGAGTAGATTTAGTGTAATGAGGCAAATTCATCTCTATATTGGAACTCTCAAGGTGTAAAGCATTGAGACAGTGGTATTTCTTCAAGAATAATGTGCTTAGCTCATAATAAGTAACTTTAGCATTACTTTTTGCAAATACTAGATAAGTATTGTTTCCTTCGTTCATCAACCCTACCCCACTTCTGGGATATTGATTTGGCGATGTTGTAGTGAATTGTGGATTGATTGCTCCGTTATTAAGCAACATTGGACCATTTTGGACTCCCCATTTTATTAAACTATACTTCTTTATATCGCTAGATTCACATATTACAGCACGATCTTTAGTTATTAATAAAGCGCCATTTGGCTTTAAGTAAAAATTCCCTGAACCGTCATTTAAGTTCACCTCTTGCATTTTGTCACCAGATGTTACAAATAATCCTAATGGGTTGCATTTATCATCACTGATACAGGCACTTATAAAGAAATTGTTGTTGAATTTACCACCATTAACGTCTGCTAAACTTAAACGTTTTATTGTATTGGTATCTATACGAAGTATAAAGACATCGTAGTATTTACCTGCGAAATATACATTTTTCTCAATTTTGTACTGACCAAAGCCTAAGTGACTGGTGAACAAACAAATGAGGAATAAAAAAATCAAGATTCTCATTTGGTTTTAGCTATTTTTGTTACTGAAATAATGGGACCAAAGTCACCACCTTTTTCATTAGATTTAAAATCCTTCAAATACATTTTAGATACAACACCGTCTAAAAAAAGTGCATTGTTGCAGCCAAATACTTCTTTAAAAAAAAGTGCAAAGTCATAAAAATTTATATCCCCTTCTGATATAACAAATACAACCTTTCCTGAAGCAGCTATTCCGACACCACTTCTTAATTTTCTGTTGGTTGAGTTTTTAGTAAAGTTTGAATTTATCTTTCCACCCCTAACCAACATAGGCCCACTTTGCGTAGCATATTCCGGCTTAATGCCCTTCTTATATAGTAGATATGCAAAACGATCTGTACTGTCAATCTTACATTTACCGCCACTTTCTACATAAAATACGCCGTTGGGCTGCATATAGAAATTGCCAGAATTTTTTGGCTTTGTGGTATCAAGCGGTCTCAATATTTTTTTTTTCTCAATATATAGACCTTGCGGTTCTGCATTAGGATTATACATACCACCATTAGTTAACATCAACACTTCTGTTTTATTTGCATTTAAATATCCAAGTAAATTACCTAGATTTTCGAAATTTTTTCCACTTGTATTTTTCCAGTGCAATTTTACAGTATTGCTATCTGTAGAACAGGTAAATAAATTTAACTTTATTCCTTTAAAATTTACTGTTTTGCTACCTTGAAATGTTGCTAAACTTTTAGATACCTTTTTACCTTTCTTAACTTTACTATTTTGGTATCCTTGTTTGATATCAGATAATTCATTTAGAATTCTCTGTTCCTCTTCTATAGCTGCACCATACTTGTTTAAATTATTTGTAGCAGAGTCATATTTACATAGCAATTGTAAATTATTTGTGTCTCGCTCTGATAATTTATTTCTAGTGCTTGCGGGTTTATCATTTGCAGGAATTTTAACCAGATTCTCCAAACTGTCAATAAACAATAAGCTATTTGTAATTATTTTAACTTTCTTTTGTCTGACCTCAAATAAGAGATCATATTTACTTTCTGTAGATTCTAGTTTATCTATATCAATAAAGAAACTATCTAATTCTTCTTGTAAATTATCAGAACTGGTATTAACAGTTTGAGCCTGAATGGTGTGTACTGAATAAAGCGATATACAAAGAACCAAAATGGTGACCCCAATGGATAGTTTAAATAATTTCATAGGTTTACTTACAATTAAGTTTTATTGCCCCAGATACCCCAATTTTAGAATCGAGGCTAATTATTTTCACAGTTTTCTTTTTTCGTTTCAGAATGTCCTCTTCGCTTACGGTGCCACTGTATATTTCTATGTTCATTGTGTTTGGTGGCGAACTACCTAAGTTCCAAGCCTTGGAAATAAAGAAATTATCTTGATCCTGTTTCAATTTCAGATTCCTAAAAATTACTCTATGAGATCTATTTTGTAGGGTCTCGTGATCTACTATTAGTTCATCGTTAAAGTAAATGGATACAATATCTCCATCTTCCTTGGCATCATCATATATGGCTAAAGTCAGTTCGCAGTTGTCAAATAGCTCTTTAAACTTAGTGATTACTAGTGTGCCCGATATTGGGTCTTTATAGCTATCTTCTTTCTTAGGCACTTCTTGTGGCTTTGGTTTTTCCTGTGGCGGTATTTTCTTAGGTTCCCCTTTTGGTTTAGGTGGAGGTCGGGTATCTATTTCCTCTAATTCAGGTTCTGGATCTGGGATCTTAACTGGATTCGGTTTATTAATTGGTGGTGCTGGTTCTGTTTTTTTAGGTGGCTCAACTTTAATTGGGTCTGGCTTAGGGATTTCTTTTGGTTTGGGAGTGATTTGGGCAATTTCTTCTGTCTTAGTCACCGTTACATTATAATCACATTCAGCTATATTTCCAAATTCATCTGTAGCCTTAAACTTTAACTTAGTAACACCAATGGGAAATACATCTCCAGAATTAATTCCCGCTATTAACGTAACGTTTACTTTACCACAACTTTTAACAATGGGTGTCTTATATTTATAGGCAATTCCCTCTTTATTTTTTGCTACTAAGTTCGTATCAGTTTGGCAAATTAGTGCTGGCTTAGATGTATTTTTTACAAATATTCTAAAGTTAACTATTTGTGATTGACCAGTTAGAGAACTCTCAGCTTTATAACTGACGTTGTGGATACCGGGTAGAAATTTTGAACCAGATGGTAAACCTTTAAATCTGGTTAGATTTACTTGAGTACACCCAGTTTTCAAAATCGGATCAGAATAATTTACAGTTGCATAACATTCATTCTTATCTGTATTTACCTGAATATCGTCTTTTAATTGCAAAGAAAATTCTCCATCAAAGTTTGAACCCCTGGTATCGTTATAAAGGGCAGTTAATTGATTTTCACTTAAATCGTCGTTGAAAATCTTCAATTCATCTAATGAACCACAAAAAAATTCAGTTGAACCGGGGACATCTTTACCTATATATAACGGTGCATCATTCTCTTCTAATGGTTTAGAATAGGCGAAACTCCATTGCAATACATTATCTAAATATACTTTTACAGCGTTACCGTCATACACCATTGCATAAAAATGCCATTCACCATATTGAAATGGATGTTTATTGTAGTCGGCATCATACTCAGTGAAATCAGTATTAATGGAAATTGTGCTCTGACTGGGACTCTGCATTACCTGTACCCTGTATTGAGGATTCTTTAGTGTCTCTGTGGCTACATCGCCTTTACACACTAGCGTTAACCACTTTATGCTCGGCGTTATTGGGCTTTGCTCAATTTTGTACCAAACCGTTACAGAGAATTCGTCTTTAGGGGACTTTATTGTTTTAGAACTCGGCACACTAATGTATCCATCTACTCCATTAAAACTTAATGCTCCACAAGGGTTGCCAAACCTATCCATTCCCATCTTCACAGTGCCACTTATCATCCCATTATTTCCATTTCCACTAGCATCTGTGGTACTATTGTCAAATGGATAATACGCAATTATTCGTTGCGCTTTAAGCAAAGAATTACCAGCTAGTAGGAACACTAGTGCAATTAGATATCGGAAGCAAATTGGCATCTCGTAGTGCTAAAGAAATAGATTATTCGTAATAATATACCAATAGATTGGCAGCAATGCTTAAGTCTTGAGTACCCTTAATTAAAGTGTTTTCAGAACCATCTGCATCATATACTTTGAATACATCTTGCGCACCTGTATCTAGATTAATCATAAATACCACTTCCTCCATATCTTTTCCATTTATCAAAAGTTCTTTCACGCGTTTGGTACATTCATAAAGACTACAGTTACCTGGAGAATTAATAACAAAGTGATGCACTACCCCATTTTCGTCTTTGCAAGCTGCTAAAAATCTGCGTTCTCTTTGGGTTTGACTACTGTTGGATTGACCTACTTTAATGTCATTTTTGAATACCAATAGGTGGGTTTGAAATACTGTTGCGCCCACTTCTACGGCACAATTCATAAAGTTTATTCTATCGTATGGCTTCTTTACGTCATAGGTTTTATTGCCTCCATCGCAATTTATGCTCAGATTACCGTCTTTAATGTTAGACACAGCGATACCACCAGTAGCATATACTATAACCAAACCATCGAAGTTTTCTAATGATTTATTTACGATAACCCCATTATCTATAGTAATACCAACTGGGCTAAATGAATTGTCCATATAAGTACCGCTAGATACCAATATTATTTTCTTACCAACAGCCCATTGCTTATAGCGTTGATACACCGAATTGTTATTAACGTCTTTAGCCGCAAAATACTTAGCCTTAACGCGTTCGCCCTTACGGCTCATCATTATAGTTTCGTATTTATTACCATTGTATTTAGTAGAGGCTATATCTACTAAGTTTTTATCATAGCCTAGGTTTTTTGAACCTGTGTTGGTTAGCGTTATTGTCAATAAGACAATAGTTAGTAAAATGTATTTCATCGTTTTCTGCCTTTGGTATGTTGCTTAATAATGCATATATATCCATATAGGGTTAAAAATAAGAATAATACCATTCCAATTTTTAAAAATATACTCGTTTCTGTAAAGAATCTTTTGATGATGTAGCCCCACTTCTGTTGGGTCAAATTGTTCATCACTTTCTCTGTACTGCTAAAGCCAATACTAGTTAAATACTTTTCTTGTGCACACCTGGCCCTTAAGTATTTGTATTTAAAGGTAAACTTAGCTCCCTGGTCAATAGAGTCTAGTTTACGTAAGTTGGTCGTAATGGAATTCATCCAATAGTCATAGACTATTTCGTGCATTATGCTATTTTGCTGGTCAACTTCAGAATAACTTTTAAACTGTTCTGCCCATTTCTCTAAGTAAATAAAAGAGTCAATGCTAAAATTCTTCATTCTAGGCTTTAAATATTCTGCAAGTTTGTTGGTGAGTAATTCCGAATAAAACATACCCGTTTTCTCCGCATCACCTTTGTTAAAATTAATTAAGGTGGCTAAGTCTATCGCTATGTTTTTACCAGTGCTATAGTTTGCTGATTCAAAATACTTTGTGTAAGGAAAGTTCTTTTCTAAATTTATTGTAGTATCAGAAAGTACAGTTTTAAGATTGAATTTCTCTGTATTTCTAAATAGTTGGCCATTTATTACTTCTTCCACTTCTTTTTTAGAGGATCCCTTCATAAGTTGAGACAATAGAAATACCACACCAACAACTATTACCAAGAAGAGTATTAAAATTTTAAGTGTTTTATTCATTTCTAATTTATATGGCTTAGTAGAAGAAGTCTAAAGTTTTGGTAAAAGTCAGGTTCCAGTAACTATAATCTCCATTGCTGGTCTGTTTTGGAATTACCTCAAGGCCTAGGTTAATCCTATTATATGATGAATAATGTAATCCGATTCCGACTGCCCAATTAGGAAAATCAGAGACATCTTTTACTTGAAATGGGTAACCGTCATTTATTTCAGTCTTAGAGAAAATGGCACACATATCAAATATTTTAGAGTGCTTGTTGTTATTCTTAATCCTGCTGTAGCTACCAAATCTCAACCCTAAATTAATACTCCGTTGTGTAATAGTATTATCGTATTCAGTTACACCTAGATTATTATTATTAGCAGATGTAAATTTATAATCGTGAGAAATACTGTTTATCTTATACTTAGCTAAAGCCTTTATTCTTCTAAACCCAATTGCAAGTTCCCCGCTCGGTTCAATTTGCAAATAGCTATATTCTTCTTCACCTATTTTAAAATTTAAAAAAGTTGGATTACCTATGTTAAATGCAGCGTTAATGCTACCCCCTAGACTTATCCATTTTTTCATAATTGGGTGAAATGTCCCACTTAATGCTATGCCCATACCAGATAGTTGAGAAACAGTGTCGTAGTTTCTTGATGGAATAGTGCTAATCCAAGTTGTGGGCACTTTATTTGTGATTAAAGATGTTCCTATTCCTATGCCAAAATGTAAGAAAGCCTTAGTATAAGTATTGTTCGCGTCTGTATATGTCCTCTGAAAGTTATGGTTTCTTAAGGGTGTAAGTGTGATACTTATAGGTTTGGTTTGGCCGCAATCACTTTTAGCTACTACCGTATATTTCTTTCCTGATTTTGCCCTAACTTGTATTACATCGCCTTCACCAACTATATTATCTTCCTTTACTTCACCCTTATACCAAACCCATTTAGAATTGGTGCCCAAGTTTCCGCCCAATAGGCTTAACTTAACCTTGTCACCTTTTCGCATACCATTTGGAGTAACAATAGAAGTAGGTTCCATAGATGTTTGCTTAACCTTTACACTAATGCTTACACAATTAGTTGTATTACAATAGCCCTCTGCCCTGAAATAATAAGTAGTAGATGAATAAGGTGTTAAATTAAATATTTTAGAATTAGATGATAATATTAATGTGCCCCCACAACTGGCTGAGTAGCATTTCCAAACTGCATCATCAGCTAAACTACCACCCAATAGGGTCAACTCAACACTTTGACCTTGGCAAATGGTCGTAGTCCCTTTTACAGAGAATGCTGGTTCAGAATTATTATAAACCAAAACTTCAGCCTTTATGCATTGTGTTGTATTGTGAGAACCGACTGCTCTTACATAGTAAATCCCTCCCTTAATAACATTATTTAGTATTAAAGTTTTACCTTTTGCTATAAAGTTAGAACCGCATCCGTTGCTATACCACAGCCATTCAGCTCCTTCACCTAAAGTGCCACCATCTACAGTCAAACTAAGGGTTTCTCCTTTGCACATCTTCAATTTACCTGTAATGCCAGTTGGCATAGAACTTTCTAAACTAACGTAAGCATCGTAAGTAACAAATTCAGTATTCTCATCGTTAGGTCCCTCAGCTCTTAAGTAATAGGTAGTTTCTTGTCTGGGTGACACTTTTAAAATTTCCCCATCACCTATCTTAACGCGACCACTATCTACGTACCAAACCCATTTAGTATCTAGGCCTAATGAACCACCCTCTTGGCTTAGTTCGACAGTTTGCCCGATGTAAATTTTTGAAGGCCCTTTAATTCTATTGGGCGTCTTAGTTTTAGCTACGGCTTTTAGTGTCGTGGCAGATTCGTTTCTACTGCTGGTAGTTATATTATAGGGTAAGGTTTTCTTTTCACCTACATATATATAATCTAGCGATTCTACATTACCTATTTCTAACTCTTCTAGATTCACACTACTCCTCAATTGATAGTAGTTACCATTACAATCAAAATAATCGAAGCTCCAGTTTAAGTATAAAGGATAACTGGTCTTAGTGCCAGATACTATGTACCTAAATTTATTAGGCTTACCCCCATTACAGCTTTTGGTAGAATATTTATATTCGACCTTTACCTGCCTACCATTAGTAGTAGATAGACTGAACTCATCTTCCCACTTTTGTGCTGAAATATTGAAGTTTATGCCTAAAAATAGGACAAGAAAAATATAAAAATTAATTGGTTTCAAACAAGCCATTTATAATACTCAAGTTTTTCTTTTGCAAAGACGATTAGTACTGAATTAAAATAAAATATGTGTGTAAATAGTTGGCATTTAGACTTGTTGTTTTAGTTTTCATTGTATAGGTGTTTCTTATTTCAAAAGTATAATAAAAACTGCGTTTTGCTAACTTTTACTTAAACTTATACCACTCAAAGCCAACAGGTGAATGAATTATAGTATCTAAATTTAAAATATTGACCTATACTTTTGCAACTTTATGTGGATATT
>JAWXCF010000002.1:0-11472 GCA_034440515.1 Bacteroidota bacterium | reverse complement strand
GTGTATAAAGTAGAATAACATTAAAATCAAATAAAAAAGTTTTGTAATTATCGATTTAAATTAATGTTTGTCTTTTTACTTTCCTTTACCATTTACTAATATACAATCATTTCAAAATAATAATTTCATAATATTAGATTAACATAGGGCATAATCTAATACTTAATAAACGCTTTAAAACCCATCCCATTTATATTTCAATATAATACCCTTTACAACGATGATTAATATAGGAAACTCTAATTTGATAGCAACATTAATTACTGCAATAAAACTTTATAGTCGGGCAAAATCTAAATAAATATTCAATAAAATATTAATAATGTCCAAAAATGTAGCTAGGAAAAAGATTACACTTTCATAAAAATATTACAAGACTTTGAAAGGTGCCTATTTGGTTTCACTTACAACCAGTAATATAGGGGGCTTCCCAGTAGAGAAAGAATTGAATTTGTATAAGACTTATCTAATATTTGGTCAGTAAATGATGCAATTGTTAAATTAATTCTGTCAATTATATGATAATCTTATATTTCTTACATTCAAGTGTTACCTAGCTAAAGTCCAAAATTCAGTTTTCAGGTTTGCAACCCCATAGTTTTGAATCGTTATCTGAAAAAACACATTAGTTATGAGAACTGAAAAAAAAATAGTTGACATAAAATTACTGGTACTGTTAGTACTACTAATTACAGTTATAAACGTAGCACTTAATGCACAGTCAAATGGAGACTACCGCAGCAAACTAAGTGGGAATTGGGGTCAAAACAATATTTGGGAAAAATATGATAACGGTAAATGGAGCCAAACCCTTAGCATACCAGGTGATGATGCTACTGTAATAGTTAACCATAATGTAGTAAGTAATGGTACCAACCTAGTTGGAATGAATTTAACCATCAGCCCCTCTGCTATATTAACCATAAGTGCTAAGGATGCAATAATACTTAAGTCTAATGTATTGTGCAACGGTACATTAACTGTATATGGATATATAGACTTCGGTACTTACACAGTTACAGGCAGTACAGCGTCTAGCTTTATATTGGCATCAAATGCAAGTATGGTGACAGGTCATAAGTACGGAATTGGCTTTGCCGTGGCAAATGCAGGTTCTGTATTAACTAATAAAAGAACATTTGATCAGAATGCTAGATATGATTATAATGGTACTGGCAACCAAATAACAGGAAATGCTCTACCTGTTAATATTAAGAATTCAGTAAAAATATCTAATATATATGGTATAGTGACCTTAAGTCAAGATCTAAATATATGGCCAAATGCAAACTTTACTGTTTTACCAGAAGCTAGACTAGACTTTAAAAACTTTAAAATAACGGGTAAGGGTACAACTACACTAATGGCACAGTCAGGATTGATTACAGCTCACGCTGATGGAGTTGCATTTCACGGTCCATTTGGCAGCATACAGACTACATTCAGATTCATAAATACAGATGTTGACTTTACCTTTAACTTTCAGGGAGAGGTTGATAATAAATTACCACTATACTCAAGCTTAACAGGGGACATAATCATTGCTAAAGGCACAACTATGGCGTGGGAAGGTGTGAACATAATGTATCCAGGTAAAATGGACGTATATGGCACACTAAATATGAAAACACCAGAGCATACCATTGAGGGTTCAGGTGCATTTTACCTAAATGATAACGCTTCATTAATCATTTCTCATAAAGATGGCATCTCAGATTCGGGGATAATCGGCGCCATCATCACAGAAACAAGAGCATTTAGTTCGAGTGCCTCATATACCTACATAGGAGTTGATGCACAAGTAACCGGTACAGGGCTGCCTTCCACCATAAAAAACCTAACAATTATAAATGCAAAAGGCATCAGCATTCTATCAGATTTAAGCGTGACAGGCAGCCTAAATCTGATAGTAGGAACAATGGACATCTGCGGTAAAAAACTAAAATTGACTGGCAATAAACCAATTAATGCTCAAAACGGCCACATTACAGTAAATACGAATACAAGTTTTGCATTTGGTGAATTAAATAACACCAGTGGTTTGAGAATTACACTACCAAATGACTTATTTACCAATACAACATTGCAAATAAAAGACCTAACTGTAGAAAGAGCAAATGGTGTAAGTTGGAACAATCAGACACTAGAAGTATTGGGAAATCTGAACCTAATAGAAGGTCCGCTAAATAATTCTGCTGGCACTTTAATTATAAATGGTACTACCCAATTCACAACCAACGGATACCTAGAGTCTAACGGAATGATGAAGCTAGAAATAACTGGAACTGGTAACAAAATTGAGTTACCGTCGCTAAGTGGTAGCCTAAAATCATTTAGCCTAAACAGGACTAAAGGGGTTCAATTAAACAGTCAAATGATAGTAAATAACAGTTTCATATTTGTAAATGGTTGTTTACATACAGGTAAATATAATGTTGACCTAAATACGGCTCAATACTTTTCAGGATACAGTGCTACTTGTCACTTTATTATGGATAGCAGCATTAGCAGTACTGGTAGCGTTAGCCAATATGTATCTTCTACTAAGCCAGCTATATACCCAATTGGTAATGGCAATAACTATAATCCAATAAGTGTAAATAACAATGGTAATGCAGATGTATATACAGTCAAGTTGAGCCACGGTATATATGACAGAGGTCTATATGGTGAGCTTAGGGCCGAGGCACCACTATGCGTAAACAAAACTTGGAGCATTACTGAAGACCTGATAGGTGGGTCTGACCTAACGATAAAACTATATTGGAACAAAGACCAAGAGGGCTCAAAATATGATAGAACCCAAAGCAACCTAATAAAATGGAACGGCACTGATTGGAAAAAAGATACAATTAGCAAGTTTACTACAGAATCAAACGGACAATTAAGTATTTCCTCAAGTAACATTACACAAGTAGGCGAATTTTCTATACAAGGAGGAAACCTGTTAAAAGCCAAACAAATATTAACAAGTATTACTGCTACTACTGGTAGCCAACCAAAACTAAATATCTCAACATACCCAAACCCGTGCAATAACATCTTAAACCTTAATATAATAGGCAATAAAGATGAATTGGTACAAGTAAATATGTACAATATGCAAGGGCAAATGGTTTATGTAAATCAATTACACCTAGTTGCAGGCCTACAAACCTCTACTATCCCTACTGATGCCATAGCACCTGGCCAGTATATAGTTCGTGTTTCAAGCACGTCATTTGTCAGCAGCCACTACGTGTCTAAACAGTAACTAACATTAATTTGATTTGGGCAATTTACACCGCCTAAATCTATGCGAAACGAAGGACATTAATTACAGAAGATTTTGCGATTGAACATTTAGACCAGTACCTAGGCCGTCAATTATTTAATGGCAGTAGGGAATATGTTCGAAAGTTGGTGCTTTAATACGTGGTGACGTTAAACCAGATTGAAATTTTCAGTCTGGTTTAACTATTTAGCAATATTATCATTAATCTTCTATTATTTTATTTTTAATTACCAAGTTTTCAACATATTTGTAAATTATAATTGGTTTTATAATACATTTGTATCAGTACAATAAACTTAAACTAAAATAAATATGAGCATAGGTAAAGAATTTAAAGAGTTCATTAGCAGAGGTAGTGTAGTCGATTTAGCTGTAGGCGTCATCATTGGAGCTTCCTTTGGCAAGATAGTAAGCTCATTAGTTGACGATATTATTATGCCAATAATTGGTCAAATAATCGGAGGAATAAATTTTGTCAACTTGAAAGTAGTGTTAAATGATGCTGTGAAAGAAAGCGATAAAGTTATAACGCCAGAAGTTGCCATCAGATATGGTCAGTTCATTCAAATTACATTAGAATTTTTAATTATTGCATTCGTAATATTTATGATGGTGAAGGGTATAAACAAAATGAGTAGAAACAAACTAACAGAGCCAGAAGTAGCACCTGCACCAACAGCTGAGGAAAGTTTACTGATGGAAATAAGAGACGAATTGAGAAAAAAATAACTAAGCTAAAGTTAATTACATAAGCTTAACGCATAAGTAAAAGGTCAAAGGTTTTACAACCAATGGCCCTTTTTAAATTTGCAACTATATTATGTTTATCTATTTGTATTTGTAATACACTGCAATGTTGTAAGGTCCATTTCTAGATATAAATGGGTTAGATAAGTTTGCCCCACTAAATGATATGGTATGCATCAACTGGTCTGGTGACTCAGGTCTGTCATTGTCATACAAACTCACAGACCACACTTCATTTGTTAGCGGCAGGTTAGCAGCTGTAAAGCTAAAAATTACAGGTAAATCGTCTTGGCCACGTTGGTATATTACTTCTGTAGTTTGAGGATCTTTAGTGCCAATTTTAATGTCCAAATACATATCTGGTCCCGTACTATCTGGGTCCCAATTTGTACCCCCCGGGCCCGCGTTCGGGTAAGACACTATCTCAATTCTGTCTAAATACTTAATCTTATTAGTATTTTGAGATGGCTCCAAAGGTGCTAGCTTTTCACAATTAGTAAGTGAAAATGCAAGTAATAAAGCAAGTAATATTTTAATTTTCATAATTTGGCAGTAATAGTATAATTATATAACACTAACTTAACCTAAAATAGTTGTCTAATAACAAAATTATATCTAACTAGGCGGTATATATTATTGGCAATAAGTATTACTAATTCGCAGTCTTACATTAAATTATAATAATATATTTGCTATAAAAAATCTGTCATATGTCTTTAGTCAGCTCAAATGTTAACCACAATAACTTATTCGGTTTCTTACACAAGATATATTCTGACGCCAATTTAAGTGGTGACTATAAAAATGCACTAAAAGATTTGAGAGCCATCGTAGATGAATTTTTTGTACTATTTGGCCAAGAGTATAAATACTTAAGTTGTTTCAACATAATGTTAAAACTCTCAGAATCTCCAAAGTTTGAGGGTAATGACATTATTCACTATTTGCAAGACTTTCGAATCAAAGCTAATGCAAGTGCACACTCTTACACAGCTAACGCTATAACAAAGAATGATTTAGAGCAAGGCATAATGGCAGTAGCAAAATCGTATGCTATATTCTATGACTTAGAAGTACCAACTGAATTGGCTAGAGTATATGCTGATACTAAGTTAATGCTGCTAAATAAGCGGGATAACTATCGGGTCAATGAGAAAGTCGACCTAAGGGTTATCGTAAAAGAACAAGTTGATGCAGGCAACTTCTTAAACGTATTCTTAGAGTTTGATGCGCAAATGACCATTTACAAACTGTACTATAACAGAGAGTTAAAAGAATTTAAGAAAAATTTAAAAAAATTAAATCCCAATCAAATAATCAGCCTACCTGATGCAGAAATAAATGAGCAACTGAAAATAATCAACTGTGACTTCGCCATTATAGAACCTGATTACTTAATGAACGTAACCGATATAGCAGAGGGAATTCAAGATGATGGATATGGTTTTCTAAATCACTATATAGTAAAGAAATACGAGCCATTTAAAAGTAATAAACACTTAGTATTAGGTAACATAGCTAACAGAATATTAGATATGTTGATACACGAGGAAGCAGATAAACCGCTACAACTAAAAAGCGTATTCGAAGATGCATTTTCAGAATATAGTTTAGATTTAGCTGTAGTTCTGAAAACAGATGCAGACAGCAAAGAGTTACGAGAAAAAATAGAAAGCAACCTAGACAACATTAGGCAAACTCTAAAAGAGCAAGTCCAAAATGGATTAAAACTAAACCAAAAAGGTTGTCTGTTAGAGCCAAGTTTTCTGTCACCCAGGTACGGACTACAAGGGCGATTAGATGCATTGTTTATATCAGATTCTTCTCAAGTGATTATAGAGTTGAAGTCTAGCGGTATGAAGCAAAGAGAACAGGCTAGAAAATCGCATAATGCACAGGCTGTATTGTACTCACTATTAACTCAACGCGTAAATACTGAAATAAAAACAAGAAGCGAATACATACTTTACAGCAGCATAAGCAACTGCCTAATTAAGAGTAAAAGCGACCTGACAGATAAACAAAAAATAATAAACCTGCGCAACAGTATGGTGATGGCAGAGTTAGAATTCGCTAAAAAACAAGACTTGCTCAACTACTTTGACTGTATATTTAAATACACTTATATAGAGCCGAATTTATCTGTCTCAAGCTTCTCAAGAGAGCAAATAGCCAAATGGAAAGAGCTATTAGACCAAGCCGATAACCTAGCCAAAAAATATATAGCCAACTGGCACTACTTTATATTTAATGAATTGGTGCAAAGCAAAATAGGTTCTAATAATGACCGTAACCACGCTAGCCTATGGAACTTTGATGTAAATGTAGCAGACGAGCATACTGGATTCTGTGAATTGAAAATTACTTTAAATAATTCTACTTCTAACCCTCCAGTTATAGAATTTCAACGGACTCAAGATTTAAACGAAGCCAACACGATGCGTGCTGGTGATATTATTATAATTCACGAGTCACTACAAGGCAGTAACATAGCTGAAAAGCAAATACATAAGGGCACCATAATAAGTATAAAGCCAAACAATGTGCAAGTACAGTTAAACCAACGACAAACCAACAAAGACTACTTTGCCAATACCGAGCGTTGGGAGATTAATACCGACTATATGGACTCCTCCATTAGAAAGATGCTGTTTGGATTATGGAATTTTTTAGCCTTAAACTCTAATAACCCAAGCAGGCAACTAAAAATATTAGGTACCCTAGCGCCAAATGTTGGAGAAATAAGCCAAAAAGCTACAAATAACCCTATAGCTGAATTGACTGATGCAGAAGAACATTTGGTAAATCGTGCTGTAGCGGCTCCAGATTATTTCCTGATATCAGGTCCACCAGGAACTGGAAAAACCTCTAGAACCCTAAAGGCGTTGGTCAGTAAACTTCACCAAAACCCGAGCGAGCGAATATTAGTAATGGCATATACTAATAGGGCTGTGGGAGAAATATGTAGCTCCTTAAAGCAATTAACACTTGAGTTTATTCGCATAGGCCACAGGCACAGCACAGAACTAAATATGCAAGAGTATTTGCTAGATGCAAAAATGGCAGAAGCCAAAAACAAAGATCAAATAACTGAGCTCTTGGCTAATAATAGAATATTTGTCGGTACGCTTTCTAGCATATTAGGTAAAAATATGTTGTTTGATATGCAGGGGGGATTTACAACAATGATTGTAGATGAATCATCGCAAATTCTGGAGCCCCAATTGCTTCCACTTATTACCCAAGTTCCTAAATTCATCCTAATAGGTGACCATAAGCAATTACCAGCCATTACGTTGCAAAATGAGTACGATACAGAAGTAACTGATGAAGACTTACAAGAAATTAACTTGTATGACAGTAGTATAGCATACTTTGAGCGACTTTGGATGCTGTGTGTTAGAAATGGATGGGAACACGCATTCGGAACTTTAACTCGTCAAGGGAGAATGCATCAAGACATTATGAAGTTTCCCAATGCAAAATTTTATGCTGGCGAACTACAACTAGCAGACAGGGAGCATCAACTAGAAGATACTATATGGAAACGACTAAATAAGGGTCAAAAATGGGCAGAAACATTAAGTTCATCTAGAACCTTGTATATCGCAACTAAAAAATGTGAAACCGGAATAAATAAACAAAACCTTAATGAGGCCAAACTTATAGCCGAAATAGTTGTCCAACTGTTTAAAATAATGAAACAAAACGGTATAGACAAACTATTTAGCCAGCATATAGGCATTATAGCGCCTTACAGAAAACAAGTAGCCGCCATAAGGGATGCGCTAAGTAAAATAGATTTAGAGCGACAGTTTGAACAAATAACCATAGATACTGTAGAGCGATATCAAGGCAGTGAGCGTGACATAATTATAGTAAGTCTTTGCCTAAATAATGAACATCAACTAAAATCGCTAACCAATTATGGCATAGGCGACAACAAGCACGTAGATAGAAAGCTAAACGTTATGTTGACACGTGCTAGAAAGCAAATAATTATTCTGGGAAATGAAGAACTGATGAAAACAGATGCAAACTATAGTGAACTGATAGCTGACTATGAACAGGTTAGTCTAACGTAGTCAGTCTAGCAGCATCATTCTTATTGGCTAATTGCCCGCAGGCAGCATCTATGTCTTCACCCCTGCTGCGGCGAATGTTGGTAATGATACCAGATTCTTCTAGCCTAGCCTTAAACCTATGCATCGCATTTCCACTAGATCGTGTAAATTGCCCATCATCTATTGGGTTATACTCTATTAAATTTACCTTACAAGGCAATCCCTTGGCAAATAATGCTAATGCATCAGCATCAACTAGGCTGTCATTAAAATTCGCTAATAGCGTGTATTCTAGGGTAACTCTATTATTGGTAGCGTCTATATAGTGGATTAATGCCTCACGCAATTCCGCAATAGAATTGGTGTCATTTATCCCCATTATTTGGCTGCGCTTTTCGTCTGTAGCTGCGTGTAGACTCAGTGCCAAATTATATTTTACCTGCTCATCGCCCAGCTTATGTATCATTTTAGCAATACCTGCTGTACTTACGGTGATTCGCTTAGGCGAAAAATTAAAACCATCTGGTGCTGTTATCCTCTCTATACCTTTACTCACTTGGCTATAGTTTAGTAGCGGCTCACCCATACCCATAAATACCACATTTGTCAACGGTGTATTGTGATATTTCATCGCAGCTTTATGCAACCATATCACTTGGTCGTATATTTCATCATAGTACAGATTTCTCTTTCTAGTTAGGCGAGAAGTAGCGCAAAACGTACAACTTAATGAGCAACCAACTTGACTGCTTATGCAGGCCGTCATTCTCTTTTCTTGGGGTATCAATACCCCCTCTACTACTTCGCCATCGTGTAGTTTAAAGGCGTACTTTACAGTTCCGTCTGTACTTAATTGCGTGGTGGCAGGCACCATATTGAAAATATCATATCTATCGGCTAGTTTTTGATGTAGTGCTTTACTTAGATTGGTCATTTCTGCCCAATCAGTTACACCCTTTTGCCACAACCATTGCCAAATTTGTTTGGCTCTAAATGCAGGCTCACCCATTTCTTGCAGTGCTTCAGCTATCTGCTCTTGACCTAGGTGACGTATGTTCGCTTTATTATTCAATTGTTGTGTTAAACGGCAAAGGTAAATATAAGGTTTCCGATACTTCTAATCCTTTTAGAATATCTAGGCTATATCATTGGCATAAAAAAAGCCTGAAGTATTTACTACCTCAGACTTATTATTTAAATAAACTCTTTTGAAATTACTTAGCGTAATTAATATCAGCGTTAATTGAAATTTTGTCAGATACTTTTTTAACTACTGTGCTAGGTATGGTTACATTGTAATCTTTCAGGTTGATTACGAATTTTGCTTTAAGATTTACACCTGCATCAGCTACAGTAATGGTACCATTTGTAGTTACGTTTTTAGTTACACCGTGTATGGTAAGGTCACCAGTTGCAGTAGCATTGTATGTACCCGCTTTTTTAAAATTAACCTCTTTTAGATTGGTAATTTTACCTGCAAAAGAAGCCTCAGGGAATTTACTGCTCTCTAAATAATTCTCATTAAAATGGTCTTGCATTGTTTTCTTTTCAAATTCAAAACTTGTCATAGCCATTTTAATAGCCACTTTACCGTCTTTAGCTGATAGCAAACTGCCAACTTGATAGTTGTGTGCAGTGATGTCTTCTTGCTCTGCATTACTTTCAAACCATACGTGGCCTGTTTTAGTCTTGTATGCGTCTGTAGTTGCAAGAGTGAATGCGCTTAAACCAATCACGGTGATTAAAGCTAGGCTTAGTGTAAGTATTCTTTTTTTCATAATAATAATGCGTGTTACAACATTTATTCTTAGTTAGTTCCAAATTCGTGCCAAACACTGCTTGTTGAAAGTTCTTATTTCTGTACTTTTGAACGTCACTAACATTTAATAAAATGAAAAAAATATATATCATCCTTATTGTAATCGGCGTATTTGCCATTGGAGGTGTTGCCACTGCACTATATATTCTAAATGAGCCAGTAGGTAATACTAAAAACAAAGATGCAGTCGCTAGCCTAACTATGGATAGCCTTGCTTATCAATTTAAGGCAGACTTAAATGGGTCAAAAGCAAAATATAGCCAAAAAGGTACTGAGGCTAATTACCTAAACCTAACTGGTAAATTGGGGAAAATGGAGAAAGATGCGAGAGGCATTCCTAGTCTATTTTTTACCAGTGGCGATGTTGAAATTCAAGTATCACTGCAAGAAGATCAAGCAAAGGCTGCAGAAAGTTTAAAAGTTGGCGATGAAGTAAAATTAAAAGCAAAATTTAATACCGCTGGTGAAGACGAGTTTGGAGATGCGGCAATTAGCGTGCAATTAAATCTAGGCTACATAGTTAAGGAATTTTAATTAATTAAAATTTTTTTAATATTAGCGAACACTTTTTACAAAATAGTGGTATATTATCTAAGGTATTAATGCTATTTATTCTTTTGTTTAATGATATCAGAACCCAAAGACACACGCCTTAATGGCAAGACAGTAAACTCTAGCGTCTATATTTCCTACATTAAAGATAACAAATTGGGTTGGGCTATGTATAAATTGCCAGGTAAGTCTGAAATTATACTTCTAGCTGGTCCAAGCCAAAATGCTGAAGACGGCAATATAAATGGAGAGGCTTATTTAATTGCCCCTTTTAATACTGTAAATTATTCACCTATATACATAGAGGCTGATTTGAGGCTTAGTTGGGACAACCACGAAACGGTAGATGACCATATAAATTTACCGCAATATTATCGTTCAGCTAAGCGTGAACACCTAGATAATATAGAACACAACTACAAAAGCTCAGTATTAAGTTATTTAAAACAAATAGAGACTTCGGACTTAGTTAAAGCAGTTGCGGCCAGGTCTCAACCTATACAGTTAAGGGAGAATTTTAACCTAATTTCTTGGTTCAAAGGACTTTGTAGTCAATACCCAAATGCCTATTGCTGCATCAGTTCTACAACAGACTTTGGAACTTGGGCAGGTGCTTCACCAGAATTGCTGCTTAAATATCACATCAGTGGAAGTATTGAGTCAGTTAGTTTAGCTGGAACTATAAGCGTAGAGCAAAATCAATTAGTCTCTATAGAACCGTCAGAACTATTTACAGATAAAGAATTAAGAGAACAAAACATTGTAACTAAATATATTGGGGATGTACTCGGCAAATATTTGCAAGATGTTAATGTACAGGGACCTATGCTAATGCACGCTGGTAATCTAATTCACGTAGCAACTCGATTTTCAGGCAGAATTCAAAAGCGAATTAGCAATGAGCTTCATACACTGTTAAAAGAACTACACCCTACCCCTGCCGTATGTGGTTTCCCTAAACGACAAGCATTTAACTTAATCAGAATGACTGAAAAATTTGAAAGAGGCCTATATAC
>JAWXCF010000001.1:0-19833 GCA_034440515.1 Bacteroidota bacterium | reverse complement strand
TTGTAGTTTTGAATACTACTTATTATAATGTTAGACAAGATAATTAAGTATTCTATTTACCATAGAATTCAAATACTTGCAGGTGTTCTTCTTTTAATTTGTGTAGGGGTCTATGCTACTCTTAATTTATCTATTGACGCAGTTCCAGACATTACCAATAACCAAGTTCAGGTTACGACCGTGTCGCCAAATCTTGCTGCACAGGAAGTGGAACAATACATTACGGCACCATTAGAGCTTGGCTTAGCTAACATTCCCGGCAAAATTGAAATGAGATCAATATCTCGCCTAGGCTTAAGCGTCATTACAGTAGTATTTGAAGATAATGTTCCAAATACACTAGCTAGACAACTTATAACTGAAGCAATTAGGAAAGTGGAGGGTGAAATACCTGTAGAGTTTGGTAAACCTGGTCTATCGCCTCAAACTACAGGATTGGGTGAAATATACCAATATACTATAGAGCAAAACTCAAAAAACAGAAGAAAATTAGACCTAACAGAATTACGTACCCTACAAGATTGGGTAATTAGAAAGCAGCTATTAAATGTAAAGGGAATAGCTGAGGTAAGTAGTTTTGGAGGATATGTAAAACAGTATGAAGTAGCTATAGACCCAGCTATATTGTTGCAATACAATTTAAATATCCAAGACATTTGGTTAGCACTGAAAGAAAACAATGAAAATGTAGGAGCAGCATTCATAGAGAATAATTTTAGCGCTTACTACATTAGAGGCTTAGGGCAAATACATAATTTAGAAGATATAGGAAACATACCTGTAAAACGCAATTCGCTGGGCTCAACCTTATTGTTAAAAGACCTGTGCGAAATTCAATTGGGTAAAGGCACAAGATATGGTGCAGTAACTCAAGACACTTTAGGTGAAACAGTAGGCGGTGTTGTAATGATGATAAAAGGTGGTAACGCATCTGAAGTCATAACAAGAATAAAAAATAGGGTCTCTGAAATACAAACTTCTCTGCCGAAAGGAGTAACAATATCATCATTTATAGACAGAAGCAAGCTGGTAAATAAAACAGTTACGACAGTATTAAAAAACTTAATAGAGGGAGCCTTAATAGTCATTGTATTGTTGATTTTATTGCTAGGAAGCTTTAGGGCAGGCCTGATTATAGCTAGTGTTATTCCGCTAAGTCTATTATTTGCCATCATTCTTATGCAACAATTCGGGATAACAGGAAACCTGATGAGTATGGGTGCCATAGACTTTGGATTGGTGGTAGATGGCAGCGTAATTATGACTGAGGCTATTGTTGCCCACTTTGCACTATTATCGTTTAAAGGTAAGATGATCAAAGAAGAAAAACTGCAAGAAACCTATTTTGCAGCTGGGCAAATTAGAAAAGCAGCAGCCTTCGGAGAATTTATTATATTAATAGTTTATATACCAATACTTAGCTTGCAAGGCATTGAGGGTAAAATGTTTACACCAATGGCATTAACAGTTTGCTTTGCACTAGTAGGGGCTTTCATACTTTCCCTTACTTACGTTCCTGCTATGTGTGCTTGGTTGTTAAGACCTGGAAATGATGAGTTTAAGTTAACTAAGTTAATTAATAATGCATATACTAATGCATTCAGCTTTTTATTTAGGCGAATAATTCGAAAACCTTTTATATTGATAGGTTTCTCTGTATTATTAATGTTGAGCTCATTTATCATATTATTTAATATGGGTGGCGAGTTTATTCCACAATTAGAGGAGGGCGATTTTGCAGTAGAGATAACAATGCTGCCTGGAACCAAGCTAAAAACTACAGCAGATAATTTTGTAAAATGTGCTGAACTACTGCATAGGAAATTCCCTGAGGTAAAGAAAATAGTAGGTAAAGTAGGTAGTTCTGAAATAACTACAGACCCTATGCCAGTAGAAAATGGCGATATGATTATCATCCTAAAAGACAAAAAAGATTGGACAACGGCAGATAATATGGATGATTTAGCCGATGAAATGAAAGAGGAATTGAAAAAAATTCCCGGGATAGAATTTAGCTTTCAACAGCCTATCCAAATGAGATTTAATGAGTTAATGACTGGTGCTAAACAAGACATTGTAATTCAAATATATGGAGATGATTTAGATAAGCTTAGTACCATTGCAGAACTATTTAAAAAGAAAATAGTAAGTATTGAAGGTGTTAATGAAGTAGTTGTAGAAAAAATAACAGGTTTACCACAAATACAGCTAGACTATAATCGACAGAAATTAAATTTATATGGACTTACTATTTCAGATGTAAATAAAAGTCTTTCAACAGCATTTGCAGGAATGTCATCTGGTTTAATTTATGAGGAGGGGCGTAAATTTGACCTAGTAGTTCGATTGCGAGAAGACTTAAGGACTGACATAGAACAAATAAAGAAACTACCTATAAATATTGGCAATAGACACATTACTTTAGATCAAATAGCTAATATAGCATTCATAAAGGGTCCCGCACAAGTGAATAGAGAAAATCAGCAACGAAGAGTAAATGTGGGTATAAACATTGGGAATAGAGATGCCCATTCTATTGTGAAAGACATTAGTCTGAAAATAGACAAAGCCAAGTTGCCCGTAGGATATTATAAAACAATAGGGGGAGAATTTAGAAACTTAGAAAAGGCTGGTAAACGTTTGGCCTTGATCATTCCACTTGCCATTTTAATAATATCACTTATTGTATTCTTTACTTTTAATAATTTCTTAGAAACTATATTAGTCATATTAGCTATACCATTTTCAGTAATAGGCGGGGTACTTCTGCTGTCTGCTAGAGGAATGCCGTTTAGTATATCTGCTGCTGTTGGTTTTATTGCACTAATAGGTATATCTGTATTAAATGGTATTGTTCTGATTTCTAAATATAAGCAATTAAATGATACCATATTAACCCCCATCAGAGTCGTTTACTTAGGTACCCTTAGTAGGTTAAGACCAGTACTTATGACGGCATTAGTAGCCTCATTTGGATTTTTACCTATGGCAATTAGCACAAGTGCTGGGGCAGAGGTACAACGACCCCTAGCTACAGTGGTAATAGGTGGTATCATAACCAGCACCTTACTCACACTATTGTTAATACCTATATTTTATTTATTCATTTTAAAAAGGAGGGCCAAATAAAATGAAATATATTGTTCTATTCTTTTTATTAGTAAATAATTATGTATCAGCTCAAACTATTAATTTAGTTCAAGCACGAGATATGATGTATGAAAACAACGCGAACCTAAAGGAAATGAAACTTAAATATGAAACGCAAAAGGCTTTAATTAGAACCTCTTTTAATCCAAACAGAACTAGTTTCAACTATTCACAGGGGAATATTAGCAGTCAGTATAATGACAATTCTTTTACTATAAATCAAAGCATTGCCTGGCCATCAATGTATAAATATCAGAAACAATACCTAAGCCAATTGGCTGACGCAGAGTACACGAACATTCAGAATTTAGAACTAGAATTAAATATTAAGTTGAGAGTAGAATGGGAAAACTTTCAGTTTACTCAACGTATGCTTGGTCTATTACAGCAATTAGATAGTCTGCTAACTATAGAGATAGCTACAGCAAATAAAATGCAAACTGCTGGGGAAACATCTACCCAATTACTACTTAGCCTTCAACTAAGATATGAGCAATTAGTACAACAAAAGCAAGAATATCAAAACAAAAGCAAAGAATATCTTATAAAAATTGCTACATTGTTACAAGGATCTGATAGAATAACCCCCATAGTAGAATATGGCAAAATAGAATCTCTACCTGTTAAGCCTAGTTTAGATACATTGTTATATTACAAACAGAGTAAGGTAAGATTACAGTCGCTAAATAGTTATTCCAATATACTAAAGTACCAGTCCTACCCAGACTTTCAAGTAGCCTATTTTAACCAAAGCATACAAGGCAAGGTAGAGTACCTAGGCGTAAACTATAATCTAACAAGGGCAGATAGGTTACAAGGCTTTAGTGTTGGAATGTCCATTCCTCTGTTTTATAGGGCTACTGCTGCATACAGTAAAGCTAATAAGTTCAGCATTCAAGCAGATGAAACCCACCTAAATTCTCTTCAGTTTGAATTTGACAAGAAATGGGATGCTGATATTAGTCACATCGCCACATTAAAAAGTAAACTAGAAAGTAATGAGCAACGTATTAAACCCCTTGCTGATAAACTATTGATAGTTAGCAAAAAACTATATACTGCTGGGCAAAGTTCATTTCTTAGCTATTTACTGGCTTTTGAACAATATATAGATATAGAAACTAAAATGTTAGATGATATTCATATGTACAATATTGCTGTAATTAAGATTAACTTCAATTTAGTAAACCCCGACTCAATTAAATGATTAAGAATATATTATTAAATTTCACTATCATAGTTCTATTGTCCGCTTGTAATTCAAAAAGCGTAAGTATAGATGCTGAGCCAAAGGAAGATAAAGATATAAGTAGCATAACACTGACCGATGAGCAAGTATTAACTCTAAAGTTAGAAAGCTCATATCCACTTATGACTAGTTTAAGTGACGAAATAGAAGTAAATGGAATCATCAACAACTTACCACAATCTCTTTACGATATTAATATACCTTATTCAGCTTATATCACGAAAATATTGGTACACGAGGGTGAACCAGTTAAACAAGGTGAAGTCTTGTTTACTATGAATGCTTTCGAGTTTGTAAGCCTACAACAGAACTACATATCTAGTAATGCCAAACTAGAATACCTACGGAAAGACTTAGCGCGCCAAAAGGCATTATCCTCAGATGCAAGTTCCCCAATAAAACAATATGAACAAATAAATAGCGAATATTTGGTTGAGCAGTCTAATAATAGACTACTAGCCAACCAGTTATCTAAACTTGGGATTTCACCTGGCAATAAATTGCAAACGGTAATTGAGATTAAGTCACCAGCAACTGGATATGTACGAAATATTAATGTGAGTACTGGGTCTAAACTTGAGGCTGGACAATCGGGTATGCAGGTGTTTGATTTATCTACCGTTGAGGCGACTTTCTACATTCCAGATAAATACTACAACAGACTGAAAGTTGGTCAAGAAATAAGCATTACAGTAGGCGATAAAATTACTAAAAGTGACATCCACACTATTGGTAAATCATTAGATGAAAATCTAAAAACAGTGAATGCAGTTTCAATAGTAAAAAATGATCACTTGTCGTTAATACCAGGTATGAACATTAGTGCTAAAATAAAGCTCGGCACTATATCTGGACTTTCCATTTCTAATACCAGCATTATAAACTCTGGTGAGGCTAACTACGTAATTGTAGAGACTGAGAAACTTAGCTACAAAATGGTTGAAATAGAAATAATAGCAAAGTCTAACAACTTAGTTATTGTAACAAACTTAGCTAAAACGGATAAGGTTGTAACTACTGGTGCCTACAATGTTTATTCTGCAATGACCCTAGAACCAGACGAGGGTTGATTTTCTTCGTTTTCCTCTATAGGAAGTTCGTGAATAGAATCTGTCATTTGATTTAGTGGATTGATAATGATGAATAAAGCAACTACGCTAATGGCAGCTGCTGCTATGAATGGTGCACCTGGAAATAAAAATTTAGTTGATTCTTTAGTAAATAAATAGAAAAGCTCTGTCATAAACAGAGGTCCTATTATCTCAGCTATGCTCATCATACTACTAAAAATACCTTGCAATTCGCCTTGGGAATCATCAGAAACTTTATTGCTAATTAAACTTTGTAATGCTGGACCACAAATACCACCTAAGGCGTATGCTGACATAACAATATACAGCATCCAGCCTTGAGTAACTAATCCAATTAAAATAAATGAAATAATGTAGATGATGTAACCATAAATAACCGATTTCTTCTCCCCTATTCTTGGTGTAATTATTCGAATTAAGAACCCCTGTACAAAAGCAATCAATACACCAACTACAGCTAAAGAAATGCCTACCATAGCAGTATTCCATTCAAACTTAAACATTGTGTAAAATGTCCAAGTGCTTTGGGTGGCCATTCCAGCTATGTCTAGAAGGGCAACACTAAGTAATAACCAACCTAGACCCTTAAACTTTCTGATTTCTACAACTGCACCAATGGGATTGGCACGCCTCCAATCAAATGGACGTCGTTTACTTTTAGGCAGGGATTCAGGCAACACAAAGTAGCCATATATCACATTAGTCAATGACAGACAAGCAGCTATAACAAATGGGATTCTAGTACCAAATTGGGCAAAAATACCCCCAATGGCTGGCCCTAAAATAAAACCTACACCAAAGGCAACACCTATTAAACCAAAGTTTTGCGCCCTTTTATCAGGTGGACTAACATCAGCGATATAGGCTGATGCTGTCGTAAAACTTGCCCCGAATATACCTGAAATGATTCTACCTACGAATATTAAAGTAATAGTAGGCGCAATAGCCAAGAATAGATAGTCTAAGCCAAGACCAAATAGAGATAGTAATATTAATGGGCGCCTGCCATACTTATCGCTTAAATTGCCCATAACTGGGGCAAATAAAAACTGCATTATGGCGTATGAAAAACTTAAGTAACCCGCATATAGTGCTGATTCACTAGGAGTTTGATTAGTTAGTTCTGATATTAAATTTGGTATTACTGGTATAATTAGACCTAGTCCAGTACAATCTATTATTAGAGTAATAATAATAAATGTTAAGGCATTTTTATTGACTTGTTTTATTTCAGACATTGAGTAGGAATGATTGTAAGTAAGCCTTGCGAAATTATAACCACAATTCATTAGCTACCTAAAATCTTTCTATTTATTTAGAAATTATGTGTCATCTGATTAAATGACAATTGTTTCAAATTGCAGTTTTTTTTATAGAATAGCAAACAAATGAATATTTAACGGGTATTTTATATACATTAACAACTTATTACAATGGGAGAAAAAAAAGATTTATTTGATGCTGAAGCAATTGAAAAAATGAAAGATTTAGCAGGCACTGGCTGCTTTATGGTAACCCACACTGGTGAGAATTCAGTTGATTGCAGACCAATGGGCATTCAACTAATAGATGACCAAGGAAACTTTTGGTTCTTTAGTGAAAAAAATAGCGCAAAAAACAACCAGATTCATCACAACCCCAAGGTTGAATTAATGATACAAAACTCTGGTAGCCAAACATACCTTTCAGTTACTGGTCAGGCTGTAATTAGCCAAGATCGTGAAAAAATTAAAGAACTTTGGAATGGATGGGCTAAAACTTGGTTCCCCGATGGTGAAGATGATGAAAATCTTAGCCTGATAATGGTGGAAACATCAGATGCATACTATTGGGATAATAAACACAACCAAATGATATCTCTACTTAAAATTGCATATGGTGCCATAACTGGCGCGCAAAATAGCGATGACGGAGTAGAAGGGAAAATCAAACCATAATTTATTAATACTATGTACTTAGCAATAGTTTTGCAGTTATGAATGTCATTAAGCTATTGCTAAGTTTTCTAATGTTAGGGCTTGGGGTATTGTGCGTGTTTCCTGCGCCTACTTACTATTTATGGTTTGCCGCGCTATTAGTTACAGAATTAGGGGTTTACTTTATACTTGCCTGCTTGCTAATTCTAGGTTTTAATCTGTTTGTTGGCGACAGACACTTAGTAAGCACTGTTACTAGCGTAATAGCTTTAATTTTAGTATGCATTCCCATCATTCAAGCTTACATTGTTATACATCGGCTAGATTCGGAATTAATCTCAAAATTCAAACCTACCAATCAAAATTTTAGTCTAAATGTTGGCAAGCTGTTCCAGTTAAAAATGGATAAAAATCCGCCTCATACCCAAATCGCTTATTTAAATGGGCTAAAGGCAAACTACTATCAAGCTAAGGCTACTGGACTAAGACCCTGTGTAATAGTGATACACGGTGGCAGTTGGAGTAGTGGCGATAACAATCAGGTACCAGAGTTGAATGGAATATTGGCTGATGCTGGTTATCAAGTATTTGCAATTAATTATAGATTGGCTCCTCAACATCATTTCCCCGCCCCAGTTGATGATGTAAATGCAACTATATCCTACATAAAGTCTCACTCTAATGATTTTCAGGTAGATACCAATAAGATAATACTTTTGGGTAGAAGTGCAGGTGGGCAAATTGCATTAACTACAGCCTACGCCAGTGTGAACCATAACATTGCAGCAGTTGTAGCCTATTATAGCCCGACAGATATGGAGTGGGACTATCAATTCCCTACCAGTAAATGGGTAATGGACTCAAGAAAAATAATGGAAAACTACTTCGGTGGAACCATTCAACAGGTCAAGCAAAACTATTTAGCTGGTTCCCCAATACTTCAAGTTAATAAGGTAACACCCCCAACCTTATTTATTCACGGGAAAAACGACATTTTGGTCGCCCATCAAAATAGCGTTCGGCTACAGAAAGTATTAGATGCTAACCAAGTAAACAACTACATTTTGTCTTTACCTTGGGCAACACACGGATGCGATTTTAATGTAAACGGACCAAGCGGACAAATTAGTAGCCAGACAGTACTGTATTTTCTAGGTAGGGTAATTTAAAATAAAAGTCAATTTTCGAATTAAAGTTGTGTTGAAGTAGAAATTAATGTTGTGATAATTATCACTATTTATGATTAATGTTATATATTCGAGTATAAACTTAAACTATAAATATACTTTTGCAATGTTAAAACAATCGTAAACAAACTTGTAGCCGAATCCGTACTAGTTATTCCATCAATATGGCCAGGTCCAGATTTTAAGTTTTCTTTTTAGCAAGAAATTAATAATATTACATTACTTAAAATGCAAATTGAAAGTTTAAATACAACCTTGCTATAATATTTTGCCTTTTTCATTAATTAATAATAGTTCGAGGAATTTTATATAGTAATGCTAAAAATTGATATTTGCTTTTATCATAAATAAGCTAAAACTATGTTAGTTTTCGATTTAAATTTATGCTTTCCAGCTTTATAATGCCTCAAGTTTTTAAATTTTTCATTTTTGTTTCCCTTACCTTATTTAGTTTCACACAAATGCAAGCGCAAGAAAGTAAACGACCTGGTACACTATACATTAGTTGGGGATACAATACTGAGTGGTACACAAATAATAGCATTCATATAGACCAACCCAGCCTAAACTCTAAATATGAGATAGTTAAAATAAGAGGCGAAGACCATAGAGGATGGGATAAGAGCCTGCTAAAACAAGACCTTACCATTCCACAATACAACTTTAGAATAGGTTATTTCTTTAATCAAAATCAGGATTTAGCAATAGAAATCAATTTTGACCATACCAAATTCATTGTTAGGCAGGGACAACAGGCGCAAATAAAGGGTATTTTTACTGGTAATCAGGTTGATAATACGGTAAACTTTACTGAAATCAATGGATTCTATTACTTTCTGAACAACGGTGCCAATTTCCTACTGTTCAATATAGTAAAGAGATATCCAATATACACAACAGCTAACAATACATTTAAACTTGACCTAATGGGTAAGGTCGGCATCGGGCCGGTAATACCACACGTACAGAACAGCCTATTTGGGCTAGCAAACGACCCAAGCTTTCAATTTGGAGGCTGGAATACAGGCATAGAAACAGCGCTAAAGGCTACGATATACCGATATGTGTACTTAGAACTTAGCCAAAAAATAGACTACTCCCGATATAGTAATCTAAAAGTGTATCAAGGTACAGCTAGGCAAAACTTTGCCTGCTACGAATTGATACTTAGTCTTGGTTTAAATTTGAAGTTGCGATGATGCCCAGTAAAAAGTAGTATTTGAATATTTTTAAATTTAAACTAATATTAGATTTAACTAAGTAAAAACCACCCAAAAACTGCTTTGTTTTTAACTTTTGGCTGGTAATAACATTCGCTATAACAAATATCTACTGTTTTGCTAATTTACCAATGGTCAAACCTTGTACTAAAATGCTAAATACAACACAAACGTAGGTAGCAATCAATAAGAGATTTTTAGCTGGTCCGTCTGGTAATGAAAGTACTAATGCTAAAGAAAGTCCACCACGAAGACCGCCCCAAACAATCAATTTAGTTTCTTTATATGTCAAATTAATAAATTTTGGCAATAACAGCTTTGGTAAATAAACAATAATTACTCTAGACAGTAATACAATAAATATTGAACAAATTCCTACCAAGAAATAAATTGACTTAAGCTCGATAACTACAATTACAAATGATATTATTACAAAAAGAATAGCGTTTAATACAACATCTAATAATTCCCAAAATTTATCAACGTAATCAATTGTTGTATCACTCATTGCTTTTGAATGGTTGTAATTACCAACAAATAAACCCATAATGACCATAGCCAATGCACCAGAAATATGTAAGTATAAACAAATGCTGTAGCCTACCATTACAAATGCCAAGGTCAATAAGACTTCTGTTTGATAATGGTCTATGGTAGTTAGAATTTTATGAAGGGTGAACCCAGCAGCTAATCCAAACAATATTCCTCCAAAACTTTCCTGTACGAATAAAATTCCAAAATGAGAAAAGTCAATATGTGAGCTGTCGCTTGCTAATACTTCCAGTAAAGCAATAAAGATAACTACGCCTACACCGTCATTAAATAGACTTTCGCCTACTATAGTTGCCTCAATTTTTTTGGGAACATTTGCTTTAGTTAGTATTCCCAATACTGCAATTGGGTCTGTTGGAGAAATTAAAGCTCCAAACAATAAGCAGTAAATATAATCAATTTGAATGGACAGTAAAGTGCATAGTCCATATGTTAAGCTGGCGACTATAATGGTAGATAGCATTACTCCAAATACTGCAAATAGTGAAATGGGTCTTAATTGCTTTTTTATATCTATCCAGTCCGTATGCAATGCACCTGCAAAAAGTAAATAACCCAACATATATTCCAAGATATATTTACTGATGTCTAGGTCTTTAACCAAAGCTTTAATTTGAGAAAAATGGCTATAATCCCAAAACTTTAAGCTAAGAATTACTAACGAGAATAAAGTAGTTAAAAAGAAAATCCCAATTACAAAGGGCATTTTAATAAAACGCTGATTAATGTAACCAAATATTGCAGAGATGGCTATAATTATAACCAGTATAGTATATATTGACATTTAATAATTGCTATTTATAATTTTCATAAATGACTCTAATCGAATCTTTGGGAAATTTTTCCATTAGCCAATTTTGAAATTTAAGCTTATCGCTGGCGTTTAATTCCTTTTTGGCTTTGTATAGTAGAATTGCATTTCTTGCCATACTGTCTTTAACAAAGTAAAAAGTATGTTTTGAAACTGACAAAGCATTAATTAGTGGAAATATGGCCTTTGCTTCTTTAAAAATTTGATTATTGTTAAAGCTGTCTGAAGCTATTCTATTTTCTAATTCCATTATTCTTTTATCTTTCTCGCTTAGTATTATATCAGCTTTATTTACTTCATTTAGAATGTCATTCTTCAGGTTTTGTAAATTATTACTCTGTTCAATGATTAAAACAGTACTAGAGAAGCCATATTCTTTTAATTTTCTGTTGTAAGTATTCAGTTCTTCATCATTAAACTGCCTAGTAAGAAAAGCCAATTTAATTTTTTTAGGACGACTGTTAAAATATGTTTTTTTGTAAATGATCGTGTTTCCTTTATCTAAAAACTCTTTGTTTATAAACTCATTTACCGAATGGCTAAACTGTTGTAGCTTAAACAAATTATATGCAAAATATAAGCTAGGCAGTAGCATCATTACTACAATAGCGGTTATACCATACTTCACTTGCTTTTGATGTTTAATATCTACTTGTGCTTTCGCTGGATACTTTAAGTATTTTACAATTATAAATGTGGCAATGCAAATAAATACACAGTTAATAGTATAAAGAAAGAATGCGCCAAGAAAGAATTTTAATTGCCAAGTTGCTAATCCAAAGCCTGCTGTGCATAATGGTGGCATTAATGCCGTGGCTATAGCAACACCAGGTATCGGGTTTCCTTTTTCAACTCTGGTAACTGCAATTACGCCAACTAGACCCCCTAAAAAAGCTATCATTATATCGTAAATACTTGGTGATGTACGGGCTAGTAATTCTGATTGAACTTCTTTTAATGGACTGATAAGAAAATAAACAGTAGAAACACATAAGCTTACTATCGTTGCAATAAGTAAGTTGCGTAATGCTTTTTTTAATAGCTCAAAGTCATAAATACCTAAAGCAAAACCAGATCCAACTATTGGACCCATCAAAGGAGAAATAAGCATCGCGCCAATGATAACTGCCGTTGAATTTACATTTAAACCAATAGAAGCAATTATTATAGCACAAGCCAAAGTCCAAAGATTTGCGCCTGTAAAAGAAATATTATTCTTTACATTTTCAAATGTCTTTTTATTATCGTCTTCCCCAATATGAAGATTAAAAAGACCAGTCATAAAATTACTCATAAATAAAGAATTAGTATTTGAGTAGCGATTTTAGCTTGTACTGACAAAATAGTAAATTTTTGTTTTCAGACTTAAACCAGTATTAAAATGCTATACTTTGATTTAGAATCTTGTTTTTTAATCTTCGCAAAATTTCCCTATTGCTTTATTACTAGCAAATCTCATACTTCACTGGTATGGCTTTTTTTTTATACAAATTAATTTTACGCCAGTAATTGATATGTTTAATGAGTACCAATTGTTCGCAAAAATTATTTGTAAAGTAGATAAAAAAAATCATACCATTTATTTTGGCAAGCATTTAAAGTATTGATATTTATCATTAGGAAATTAAAAATTAAGGTTTTACTAAGAATTATTGGCTAACTGTTAAATATCCCAACAAACTCTCATTGATTACTTCTCCTTCAATTTTGCCTTTATCTTGCCAATAGTAGAATATATGCCAAATGCAATCATTCCGCCTATAAAAAAATATACCCAAACTGGGATGTGCTGACCAACAATAATAAGATACAAATACGCTGAAATAAAAAAGAAAGCGGTCAAAATTGCAGGGACAAATATTGGCTTTTTATTTCGAATATTTCTTACTGTCCAATATAGTGAGGCAAAGAAAAAAGGTATGGCCCCCACATATATAGCACCAAATACTAGTGGGTTAACATTGTATTTATTACCTAAACCTAAAAACCAGTCTTTTAATGTCTCTAACCATTCCATCAGCTAAATATTTGATATGCTTTACGCAATAATGATTTTATAAATGAGGTTAATCCCTCTGACTTGAGGTCAACAATAATGCTTTGATTAATTCGCGATGCCACGGGATATGGGTAGATTTTATTGAAGAGTAAATTTATAGACAGATTCGCTGAATTAGCCAAAATAAGCTCTTGAATTAGTTCACCTGCATTTGGTGAAACCATAGTACCACCCAGTAACTTTTGTTTTTTTAATAGCCCTGCCCTACTCACAAACAAAACTAATTTCCCGTATCTATAATTATCTACTACTGCCCTATCGTCTTCATCGAAATCTTTTACCAACTTACGATAATGAATGCCCTGTTTCTGCAGTTGCTTTTCACTTAAACCAAATGTGGCCAGCTCAGGATCTGTAAATGTTACCCAAGACATATATTGGTTATTCAGCTTTTTCTTAAAGGGCGTAAATAGATTATTGAGGATAATTCTAGCGTGAAATTCAGCAGCGTGGGAAAACTGTAAATCACCTGCTACGTCGCCACATATCAAAACGTGCTTATTAGTAGTCTTTAAATGATGGTCTATTTTGATATTTTTCTTTTCCACTGCAATATCTGCTTTCTCTAAATTCAGCGTTTCTAATGACAGTTCTCGACCTATCGCTACAAATACCGCATCGAAATGAATGGTCTTAGTTTCACCCTTATTTTTCTTGATTCTAGCTTCTGTAGCTGAAGTAAAACTCTCAATTTCTGTGTCAAATAAGAATTCTATGCCTTCCTTTTTTAATTCCTGTAATAATACGGAAGTAACTGCTACGTCATCGTGTTCTAGAATTTCAGTACCCTTATGTACAATTGTTACTTTACTACCAAGCCGAGATAGGGCCTGCGCCATCTCAATTCCAATTGGTCCACCACCAATGCAAAGTATGGCTTCAGGTAAAGTATCGAGGTGAAAGATACTTTCATTATCAAAATAGTTTACCTTTTCAACTCCGACTATGTTCAATTTACGGGGTTTTGAACCTGTGGCTATCACTATTTTCTTAGCTGAATATAGCTTCCCATCAACCGCAATCTCCCTTTTCCCTGTAAATGAGGCAGTTCCCAAAGCAACTGTTATTCCTCTATCTTGCAACCATTGCGCATTCTCGTGTTCTCTTATCAACGATTGCTTGGATTGTATGTAATTGATAACTTTTTTAATATCTACCTTTCCTAGTGTCTCTACTCCAAACTGTGTGGCTTCTCGTGCATTTTTTATAATTTTCGCCACGTGAATAAGTGCCTTACTTGGCACACAACCATCATTTAGGCAGTCACCACCTATGTCTTCATCAGATTTAGAAACCATTAGCACTTTGAATCCTGCTTGACTCATAAACAACCCGACGCTTAAACCACCCGAGCCTGCCCCGATAACGATAATATCAAATTCATATTTTGCCATTTTTATTGGGATTTGTAAAAATTAATTAAGTTTTATTATCAAACTATTTTTCATTGCTATCTCTCAATTTTTCTCCTTCACCCTTTTTTGTATGCCAAATGGCATCTTTATTTAAACCTAATTCATCTTGAATTTTAGGGGAAGAATTGGCAGGAGCTTTTCCAACCATCATTTTGAAATAGCGAAGCCCATCTTGCACATTTGCCCAAAAATGCGTCGGTGCAGTATAGCCGTATGCCCTATATTTATTTGCTTCTACTTTACCTTTTTGAAGTACAAAAGTCGAAAATTGAGTTGTCCAATCATCAAAAGCCTTCATAAACTCTTTGTTCTCAATCAAATCTTCCGCCTGATTATCACTATATTTTTCCCCCTTCCCGCTTGTGCAATACTTCCATAAATGGTCAGGAACCTCTATACCAGAATATCTTGACTGCCATACTAATGGAGCGTAAGCATCTCTTATATTTACGAAGGGTTCGGCTTCTGCGTCAAAGTAATTTTTATGAAGTAATATTTTTGGTACATTGTTTTCATCCATTTCATCACCTCCTTCATCACCGTAACAAAAAAAGCAGCAGTTCGCCCTTCTAAATGGTTTATGCTTATCTTTTCCCATTCTGAAGTATGTTCAAAAATCATTGCCTTTTCGGCGTTTTTATGGTCAATTGTTTTTTCATCAGGATTACCTCCGTTCATACACACTAAACGATCAAACATTAGTTTTAAATTTGCACTACAGCTATACCAATTCACAGGACCTATTATAGCCCAAGCATCTGCCATATCTAATCTTGCATACAAATCTAAATTCCACATAAGGTCTGGCTCTTTAGAATTGTTTTTTTCGTAACAATTGCAAGGCCATACACAAAGCGCCATAGATGTGGATACACAGGCATTACAACTTTGAATCCGTTCTCTACCATATACATTTCCCAAATCTTCATAATCAATCTCCCAATCCTGCGGAAGCATTTCTGCCATTTTTAACATAAGCATACGAGACTTGCTGTCAACTCCAGGGCAATTGTATTGCCTGCGATTAGATCCAGAAATAATTAATACACGGAAAGGTCTTTCCGATGTATGTAATTTAGCGTTATCATCATTTGGCTTCATATTTTTTACAATTTATTTTTTTGAATTAATTGCTTGTATTTCTTGACTAAATGTTGTTGAGAATATCCTAAATAGTAGAGTGTCCATATAAAATAGAAGATTCCCTGCATTCTGTAAACTCCATTATCTAAATATTTTCTAGCTGATGTAGTAACGTAATCATCTATCACAACAAACTTTCCATATTTCTTTAGGCGATGGATTATTTCTTGGTCCTCCATTATTATTAAATCTTCTCTAAAACCTCCACTTTTATGAAATACTTCTTTGGTGACGAATAAACTTTGATCGCCAAATCGGACGCCATTTATATCAAAGCGGGTAAACCAACTATTCGCCTTTAGAAACCAATGGTCAACATCAAATGCAAGTCTAAAACATCCACTTTGTGTGCCCATTTGTGTTACTTTTAAAATAGATTTTACAAATTGCTGTGGGGGTGCGCTATCTGCGTGTAAAAAATACAATATTTCACCCTTAGCTATAGATGCCCCAAGGTTCATTTGCTTAGCCCTACCTTTTTCACTAATCAACACTGTTACATCCTCATTATCTGCATTAGCCACAGTACCGTCACCACTGCCCCCATCTACAACTATAATTTCTACCAGATCATCAGCGCAAGCTTTCCTAACATTTTGTATCGTTTTTGCAATTAAATCAGCCTCGTTATATACTGGGATTATGATGCTAAACATTCCTTGCAGTGTAGCTATCAAAACCCATTCTTATTAAATCGCTTTCATCATCAATATCTGATAGTACTTGTAGCTGAGCTGCGTTAAAACCCAGTTTTTGGCATACTTGCATCGTTTGTGTCAGTACTTTGTCTGTACTCCAATCTATGTTCACAAATAAATCTTGACAAGATGATTTAAGTGCTAGCAAGTAATACCCACCATCTAATGCAGGACCCAAAACAACATCGTTATCATCTAGTAGCGCAAAGGCACTTTCTATTATCTCGTCATTTATTTCAAAACAGTCTGACCCTATTATGGCAACCCTTTCATTACCACTTGCAAAAGCATATTTAAAGGCGTTATGCATTCTCTCTCCCAAATCTGTCCCAACTTGAATTTGCTTCTGATAAAGATCGTTACTCCAAATATCTTCAACCTCTAGGTAATCTGCATAAAACACAATTTTATTTACCAATAGTGCCCGCGAACACCTTTCGGTATGGGTTAACAATAACTGATAAATATTATACGCTGCATCACTGCCCATTGTTGCAGCTAGCCTTGTTTTTACATTTCCTTTTACTGCATTTTTTACAAAAATTAAGAGAGCTTGCTTCATTTTACTTTTATCTATTTTTATTTAAATGTGAATTTAATAACAGCTACAACAATGGCTAAAATAGTAGCGCTCTAAAATTTACCTTACGCAGTGATTGCCCCGCCGCAACTAGACCCTGCACCTGCCGTACAGCCATAACAGTGTTGATTTAGGATAATGTCCCTAGTATTTAGCTGGTTCAAATCAAAATCTATAAGGTGCCTAGAGTCAGTTGTACTAACAGGAAGTTCTAACATCTGATTAAAATCACAATCATACAAATAGCCATCCCAACTTACCGATATCGTATTGCGGCACATTACACTTTCCACTGCTGCTGGGTTAAAGGCACTAACTAGCTTTTCCATATATTTATCGTAATTGCCAGTTGATATCAAATAGTCTAAATATCGACTGATGGGCATATTGGTAATTGCGTACAAATGATTGAATCTAATACTGTAGTTTTTTAACAATTCTACTTTATATTCATCTTCCAATGCCTGTTGTGAGGGTGGTAAAAATGCACCAGCAGGATTATAAACCAAATTTAGCTGTAGGCTACTGTCTGGCATTCCATACCCAACTGCATTTAGCATTTGTAATGCCTTTATCGAGTCTTCAAATACTCCATTACCACGTTGCCTATCGGTACGGTCTTTTGTAAAGCTGGGTAGCGATGATACCACTTCTACATTATGTTCCCTAAAAAACTCGGGCAAGTCGTTGAATTTCTTATTGGCCAGTACTATAGTCAAATTGCATCGCACAATTATGTGTTTGTCTAGCTTTTTTAATTCGGTTACAAACCAACGGAAATTGGGGTTCATCTCTGGGGCGCCACCCGTCAGGTCGACGGTAGTGATTGTAGAGTTTGCCAATACTTTCAGGCATAACTGCATAGTTTCTACGGTCATTATCTCCTTTCTATCTGGACCAGCATCTACGTGGCAATGTTTACATACCTGATTACACATTTTACCCACGTTTATTTGGAATATTTCTACCCCTTTGGCTTTCAATGGCAATTCACCCATTTCAGCCAATTTATCTGTGAACGAAGCGTGTCTGTGCAATCCTGCATCTTCTAGAATTGCAAGCTGATTATGCGTATCAGAAAGTTTATGGTTTAATACCTTTAGTGACTTCATTATTTACATTCCTATCTCTTTCACCTTGTTCATCATTTGGACACCGTGTACTAGTACGGCACCACCCTTTATAGCTGCTGCTACGTGTACAGCTTCCATCATTTGCTGTTCGCTGTAGCCCTTTTCATAGGCATCGGTACTGTAGGCATCTATACAATATGGGCATTGGACTGCGTGGGCAACTGCTAGCGCAATCAGAGATTTTTCCTTAGCAGTTAGATGGCTGTCTTTAAAAACTTCGCCATAATATGAGAAAAATTTATCGGCCAGTTCCTTTTGATACTCTGCTATGTTGCCAAACTTAGCCAGATCGTCAGCGTTGTAATAGTGATCACTCATTTATATTGTTCTATTTAACTTTACACTTGACAGCTAATATGTATATTTTGTTTCTTTTCAGTTAGATTAATTGGTACTATGATGCTATTTTAAATGTTCAATCTTTCGCCTATATATTAAGTAAAAATTTGTCAGCATCATTCATTCTAATGAAAGATATTCTTTCTTCGAAATTATACTTATCATTTCTTCCGTTACTATGTAAGCATTGTCATCAACCCCCCTTTTTTAATAAAGAAATTATAAAATTGGCATTGGTGTAATTTAGATGTTACAACACGAATATAAGTGAGAACAGCCATCAAAATAATAATTGTCGCTTTCAAAAGCGTCTGATAATCATTTTAAATAAAATGTTGCTTCAAAATGAATTCAGAAAAAGTTGCTCGATGTTGTAGTATAACGATAGGGCTTGGCGATGTTGGGGGATTTGAAAAGCGTCCGCCCGGTATCGATGATGATTGAAAAACTGATGATGAAGATAACAAACAAAAAGCCCAACAGAATTCCGTCCGCCGGAACTGCTGCTGATAGTGAACTGCAGCCGATTGTTTCAACGTCAGGCCCTGCTTGCAGCAATACCTTTGTTGCCTGCTGTTATATTCTTTGAGTTACAGGTTGTCCCAATTTTTTTTAGCTCTCAAACTTAAAAGTAAGCGCCTAAATTCAAGGTTGATTAAGTTACGATTGTCTTTAAGGTTTAATGGAGGATTGAAATGATTTATTAATTCAACTTCAATACTAACAAAACTTGAAGTCGGCAGAAAGAACATAATTAAATTATTGTGCATCCATTCTGATAATTGTTCTTCGTCTTCAATACTAAATTTTGTTTTGCCTCTCTCTGGGTCTTCGTCTCTTGGAATTTGGTTGTAACCAAATAAAACACCTAAACTTTTGCGAAGTGTCGAACGACCTGCATTGTTGCCTTTGAAATGTTGCTTAAAATCTCTTGTCCTCAAACTCCCACCTGCAATGCCTGTATAAATTACTTGTAGTCCGTCAAAATTCGTCAAAATAGGTTCGATTGAAACAGTCGGAAGCTTTGAGTTTTTTCTTAAACATAAAATATAGTTTCCTGGACTATTTGGAATTATTGACTCGGTGTCTATTTTAGGGTCAAAACGATTTATTTTAAAATTGTCAAGGTTAAAGTTTAAGCCTTTTGATTTTTGAATTACTGGTATTTTCTTTTCTACTGGCTTTGCTTTGTCAATAAGTTTTATTGTTACTGTTGCAGTAGATTTATAATTTCAATCACTAATTTTAATTTGTCCCGAACTAATTAGTGCCTCAAAGTCAGCAACAGTA